>JAIXPU010000099.1 GCA_027486075.1 Streptomycetaceae bacterium
AGGCCAGCTAGCGCAACAATTTCTCCCTTACGAACGGTAAATGAGACGTTACGGAAATACGCTGGGTTGGTGAGGTCATTAACCTCAAGAACTACATCGCCGATCGTGTGCTCTGTCTTAGGAAAGAGCTCGGTGAGTTCGCGGCCCACCATCTCTTTAATGACTTTTTGAAGATCTGTATTTGCAATGGTGTTCTCTGAGACCGTTGCGCCATCGCGCATGACGGTGATGAAGTCAGAGATTGCAAATACTTCATCGAGGCGGTGGCTCACAAAGATAACTGCCTTGTTCGCTGCGCGCAGATTGCGCATCACGGTCATGAGGCGTTCTACTTCAGAGGCTGAGAGCGCAGCAGTGGGCTCATCCATCAAGATGATGTTGGCATTCATTGAGAGCGCCTTTGCAATTTCAACAACTTGTTGATCTGCAATAGAGAGCCCACGTGCTTGACGCTTCGGATCTAGCTCAACGCCCAACTCTTTAAAGAGTTTGCGCGCTTGAGATTCTGCCTCTTTCCAATCGATGGCAATACCCTTTTTAGGTTGACGCCCAACAAAGACATTTTCGGCAAGAGAGAGATCAAGAAAGAGTGATGGCTCTTGATAGATAACCGCAATACCTTGATCGATGGAGGCTTGTGGTGATCCAGAGATAAATGGCGCACCACCTAAGGTAATTGTTCCGGCATCGTGCTCGTGTACACCCGCGAGAATCTTGAGCATGGTTGATTTACCAGCTCCGTTTTCTCCTAGGAGCGCGTGAATCTCACCAGCACGGACTGAGAGATTTGTTCCGCGAAGTGCAATTGCACCTCCAAATCTTTTCTTCACATCCTTCATCTCAAGAAGAAGGTCGCCCTTGTTTGCCAATGCAGTCTCCTGTCTAGTTATTGCTTGTCTTGCCTCGATTGTTGTGGAATCTTATTCAGTAAAGTTCCAACGTACTAGAGATTTAGGCGCTTGGTTTTCGAAGAGTTATTGCGCCCTCTTCGTTATTGAACAATTCAAGGCGCTACCCGCCAGATACCTTGATAACAAAATGTTAGAAGCCGTTCCCGGCAATCGCTCTCGTTCCCCTTATCCGATGCAGATAGATTCGATAAGGTGGCGCCCTGATGAGAAAAGTTCTGATTCTTGATGCGCGCGACAATATTGCAGTCTGCCTCGCCGACCTTGCTGAGGGCGATGTCGTGCAGCAAGATGACATCACAATCACTGTAAAGAACAAGATTCCTCGTGGCCACAAGATTGCAACGAGAGAGATTGCCAAGAACGATGGCATCATCAAATACGGCGAGCGAATGGGACATGCAGTAGCTCCCATTGCAATCGGAGAACATGTCCATGTCCATAACATTCTGGGCGACCGACTATCAGCGGAGCAGGTATGACAATCTCAATCAAGGGCTTTGATCATGGCAATCGCGGCGCAGGTATTCGCAACCACCAATTAATTCTTCCCACCGTTGTCTGTTCTACTCACGTATCACGCCGCATTGCGACAGAAGTTGGAGCCGTTACCTTCGCTCACCAACATGGTTGCGGAATCATCGGTGATGATGTCGCTGGTATTGATAACTTCTTTGTTTCACTCGCTGACCATCCCAATGTCGCTTCAGTTCTTGCAGTTGGGTTAGGTTGCGAAACTATTCAGAGCCAAGAGCTCGCGGCCAAATTACTGAGTCGCAACAAGTCGACGCAATATCGCATCATTCAAGAAAGTGGCGGAGTAGAAGGAACTGTCGCAGCTGGAGTAAAGGCTGCGCACGAACTTTCAGAAGCATTTCCATCAGCGCCTGCAGCCGTTGTCAAACTACGAGTTGGCCTCGATTTTGGTCGTGAAGTTAGTAGCGCTGCAGCCCTGCAGCAGTTACTTAAAGATGAGGGATGCGATGTTGTAGTTGCGCACTCTGAGGCAAGTTCGGCCGAGACCTTCTCAAAGCTTTCGCAGGAAAATGTTCACGTGATTATCAGCTTCCCAAGTGATAGCCAGCCAGCCTCAGGATTTCCGCTGATTCCAGTAATTAATGTGGCAGGTAGCGGAGTCCTACATATGGCGATCCGCGGAGACTTTGATATCGATGAAAGTACTTTGCTCACTGGAATCGTTGAGCTCTTGACGACCGTTGCTGCAGGAAGCGAGACAGTTGCAGAAAAGAGCAAGAGCGGCGAAATTAGAGCGCCGAGAGTTGTGAGAAGCGCGTAATGACATCACCACTTAAAGCGTATAAGCGCGCCAATGGCGCATGGGGTCTACGTAACCAAGTACTTATCTTGCCGATGCATTCTGCGCTTTCATCAACTGCTCGCGCAATCGCTGATGGATCCGATGGCGCTGTTGCAATTAGCCACGACTGGTCAGGCGAGAAAGATAACGATCTAGCGCGCATTATCTTCACCTTAAGTGGCTATGCCTCTAACCCAAATATCTTTGCCACCATCTTTCTCTCTATCGGAAACCCAGAAGAAGAGCAGATCATTAAGGGCGCGCAGGCACTTGGCCTGACTCGCTTTACCAATCTTTTGTTGCCAGAAATCGGCTCTATGGAGAAGTTGCAGCAAGAGGCAATCACACTTGCCAATGGATATGTCAAAGAGGCAGGCGCGCAAGAGCGCGTTGATGCGCCATGGAGCGCCATTGTTCTCGGCCTTGAATGCGGCGGCTCTGATGCGCTCTCTGGAATTACCGCCAACCCAGCGCTCGGTGTTGCCAGCGATCGCCTCGTTGAGTTAGGCGCATCATCAGTACTTGGTGAAACCACTGAAATTCTTGGAGCAGAGCATCTCCTAGCCGCTCGTGCCATTGATCCAGCCGTTGGTAAGAAGATTGTTGAGATGGTTGCACGCTATGAAGATTCGATTAACTATGAAGGTATTGATATCCGCGGAGCGCAGCCTTCTCGTGGAAATATCGAAGGCGGGCTTTCTACTCTTGAAGAGAAATCACTAGGTGCTGCGAAGAAAGCTGGCAATGCGCCCTTTACTGGCACCCTTGAATTTGGCGAAATCCCTAAGGTTGCAGGTCTCTACTTCATGGATACACCTGGACATGACATTGAACAGTTGGCTGGCTTCGGCGCAGGCCATATCAACGTCGTTGTCTTCACCTCAGGCCGCGGTACTCCAACCGGCTCTGCCATCATGCCGACCATTAAGGTTTCAACAAATACGCCTATGTATGAATCAATTCCAGATCTGATTGATCTCGATGCCGGCACTATCGCCGATGGAATTGAAACTCTGGCCCAAGTCGGCGATCGCATCTTTGATGAAATCGTTCAAGTCGCGAACGGAAAATTAACCAAGGCTGAACGCGGCGGCCACCATGAGTTCGCTCTTTCGAGAATGTATAAGACGGTGGTCAAGTAACGCCTTTTTGAACGCGCTCAGCGCCGATTTACGCGTAACCCTTGAACGCAATTGACTTTGCTCAATTGAACAGTCCATCATTGCCGCTATGACAATCAGCCTGCGCGATATCGCCAAGAAGGCGGGGGTATCAGTCGGTACCGCCTCCAATGTGCTTAACCGCCCTGGCATCGTCTCTCCAGAAACGGCAAAACGCGTTCAACAAGTAATCGAGGAGATGGGCTACAACCCCAACGGTTACGTGAAACAGATGTCAGCTGGCCATAGCCGCACCTTGGGCCTAGTCGTCCCGAACGTGTCCAATCCATTCTTTGCCGAGGTTGCCCGTGGCGTTGAAGATGCTGCCGCCAAGAAAAATTACGCGGTCTTTATCTGTAACACCGGTGAGAGTAATCAACGCGAAGAGCGCTTTATGAGCGTTCTCATTGAACAGATGGTTAAAGGCGTATTGATCACTCCTACAAGTATGAAGCCAGCCCACATCAAGGCGCTCAAAGAGCGCGGAATATCTGTGACTCTCATTGATGCTGCCGGCAAAACTTCCACCGAATGCTCAGTATCGGTAAACGATGTGCGTGGTGGTGAGATTGCCATTGAACATCTGGCGTCTCTTAATCACACAAGCATTGCCTGGGTCTGTGGCCCTGCCACTATTCCGCAAGCAGCCGATCGCTCTAAGGGCGTAGCTGCAGCTGCAAAATCTCTTAAGCTAAAGATCTCCCCAATAACAACTGGAACGATGACCTTTGCGGCTGGTGAGGAGGCTGTTGAAGAATTTCTCGCTTTAGAAAGTAGACCAACTGCAATCTTCTGCGCCAATGATCTGCTTGCTCTCGGCATGATGCGCGGACTCATTGCTCGCGGAGTGCGAATTCCTGAAGAGGTTTCCATCATCGGCTATGACGATATTGAGTTTGCTCCATCTGCAGCAGTTCCACTTACATCTATTGCCCAACCTGCCTACCAACTTGGAACAGTGGCAGCTCAACTCTTGCTCTCAGAGTGCGAAGGAATCGAAACGCACGCCCATCAAGAGGTGCACTTTCAGCCTGAACTAGTTGTTCGTAACTCTACGCGCGATGTAGCAAGCGCGCGTGCCGAGGCTGTAGTTCGTCGAGAGTACGCACACCTAGCAACTTCATATTTCGGATCATCTGGCCCTGCATAATTGTCAGCGCGCGTTCGACGCCATCTTGTCCGCCAGCCATGAGGCCATAGAGATAAGCGCGACCGATGTAGGTGAAGTTAGCGCCATGAGCGATTGCCGCTAAAACATCTGCGCCATGCATGATGCCGGTATCGATATGAAGTTCGAAGTCTTTCTTAAACTCCTTCTTAATATCTGCAAGTAGGTGCAACGGAATTGGCGCCTTATCGAGCTGACGCCCTCCATGGTTAGAGAGCAGTACTGCGTCTGCGCCTAACTTGGCCGCCATCTTGGCATCTTCTAGATTCTGCACACCCTTCACGATGAGATTGCCATCCCACTCTTGGCGAATCCATTTGAGATCTTCGAATGTCATAGTTGGGTCAAACATGTAATCAAGAAGTTCTGCAACTGTTCCGTTCCAGGAGGACATTGATGCAAATTCAATGGCAGGAGTGGTTAAGAAGTTCATCCACCAAGCTGGTCGGGGAATGGCATTGAGCAGAGTCTTCACAGTCAGAGTTGGCGGAATGGTTAGACCGTTATAGGTATCGCGCAATCTGTGACCTGCAGCTGGAACATCGACAGTTAAGTGAAGGGTCTTCACACCGGCGCGACGAGCGCGTTCAACCAGCGCCATTGATCCTTCACGATCTTTCCACATATAGAGCTGGAACCAGTTGTCGCCGCTAGGGGCTGCCTTTACGACATCTTCGATAGAAGTTGTTCCAAGTGTTGAAAGCGAGAAAGGAATGCCAAATTTTTCAGCAGCACGAGCGCCAGCGATTTCACCTTCGGTCTGCATCAAGCGGGTAAACCCCGTTGGTGCGATTCCCATCGGCATTTGATGGGTAACTCCAAAGACTTCACGCGTCAGATCTACATTAGATACATCGCGCAAAATATTTGGAACGAGTTCGATATCGCGAAATGCTTGTCGCGCTCTATCCAGTGATGCCTCAGATTCTGCAGCGCCATCGGTGTAATCAAATGGTCCTTGTGGCGTGCGCTTCTTAGCAATATCGCGAAGATCCCAGATAGTTGCAGCGCGAGTTAAGCGCGCTTTTTTGCGATTAAATGAAGGTCCACGAAAGCGCATCAACTGCGCAAGCTTTACAGGGTTCGGCAGCTGGCGCTTTACGTTCTTAGACATGCGCCTATCTTAGAACTATCGCTGGGATTTATGCTTGTCAGCCATCATGTCCATAAGCGCGAAGAGCACGCCAGAGACTACGAATGTCATATGAATACCGATGCGCCATCCTTCACGGTTGGCATCGAATGTGCCTTCCTTCATGAAGTCTTTGAGCAGTTCAATAACAGAGATGGCTACGAGCGAACCAATCAACTTAATCTTTAGGCCGCTGTAATCAACAAAGCCCATCCAGTGTGGACGATCTTTGGCATCTTCTGCCACTGCAATCTTTGAAACGAAGTTTTCGTAACCGGCAAAGAGAACGATGATGATTAAGTTGCCGAGCAATACTGTGTCAAGGAGTTCGAGAACTTGCAAGGTCACTTCACTCGTTGTGGACTCAGTCATATGAGTAACCATGTGCCAGAAGGCATGGAAGAAACGGTAAATGATTGGAATCAGCGCAAGTAAAAGTCCGACATAAAGTGGGGCAAGCAACCAACGGCCGGCGAAGATTGATTTTTCAATAAAGTTCTCAAGGCTCTTCATGGCGAAATTATCGCAGTCAGCAGCGCAAATGCCGTTGAACTCGCCCAATAGGGCAGAATCACCTCATGCATGAATTTACCCAAGAGGTGGAAGAACTCGCCAAAGCTGTCATGGAGTACAGCCTTGAGCGATTGAAATCTAACCCGCCACTTGATGGTCCGCGTAGCGAGCAAGATTTATATGCAGAACTAGGTAACACCATTACCCCCAACGGCTTGGGTGGCAAGCAGACTCTCAAAGTATTTACAGAAACCTTAGCGCTGGCATGTATCTCAACAGATCATCCCCGCAACTTAGCTTTTATTCCATCTGCGCCAAGTGAGTATGCCAACCTCTTTGATTTAGTTGTCGGCGCATCTTCTCTCTATGGCGGTTCCTGGCAAGAAGGAGCAGGCGCTGTCTTTGCTGAGAACCAAGCGCTGAAATGGTTAATTGATATCGCTGGTCTTCCTAAGAGCGCAGGTGGAGTTTTCGTGCAAGGTGGCACGATGGGAAACCTTTCCGCTCTCGTTGTTGCCCGCGATCAAGCGCGTAAGGCGCACCCAGATGTAAAACGTTGGGTCATTGCATGTAGCGCTGAATCACATTCATCAATTACTTCAGCTGCCCACGTCATGGATGTTGATGTTCTTAAAGTGGCAACGAATTCTGAAAATAGACTTGATGGCGCACATGTCGCATCTGCTATCGATGAGCTACATAAAACTTCCCAAAGCCGCGTCTTTGCCATCGTCGGTACAGCCGGTACCACCAACCTTGGAATTGTTGATGATCTGGCAACGCTTGCTGAGTGCGCACAGAAACGAAATATCTGGTTCCACGTTGATGGCGCCTACGGACTTGCCGGTTTATGTGCGCCATCTGTGCGCCACCTCTTTAACGGAGTTGAGCACGCAGATTCATTTATCGTTGATCCACATAAGTGGCTCTTTGCTCCATACGATGCTTGCGCACTTGTCTATCGGAACCCTGAACTAGCCCGCGAAACCCATACCCAGCACGCTTCGTACCTTGAAACTCTGCATGATGACTCGTGGTCACCATCTGATTATGCAATCCACTTAACCAGACGCGTGCGCGGCTTGCCTTTCTGGTTCTCACTCGCCGCCCACGGCACAAACGCCTATAGCGAAGCAGTTGAAGAAGGTATTCGCCTTGCCAAAGAGTCAGCCAAGTTAATTAACGCCCATCCCAACTTAGAGCTGGTTTATCAGCCAGAACTTTCGATTGTGGCCTTTACTCGTAAAGGTTGGACCGCGACTCAATATCAACAATGGTCGGATGCGTTATTAGAGAAGCAGATCGGCTTTATTCCACCATCAAAGAATCAGGGCGAACCAATTCTGCGCTTTGCCTTTGTAAACCCATGGACATCACTTGATGATGTGCAGGTAATTCTCGATACGCTCTAGTCAATCTGATTATTTAGCGATCGAGCAGGTTCTGCTTTGGGTCATACGCTGAACCGTTACGACGCTTTGCGATTGCACTGAGAGCCTCAAGAACAACGCGGTTAGCCAAGATGGCGGTGATATCTGCAGTATCAAAAGCTGGAGCGACCTCAACGACATCGATACCAACAACTGGAAGTTCAAGGCAGATACGGCGCACCGCTTCAAGTAGTTCACGCGAAGTCATACCACCAGGTTCTGGTGTTCCTGTTCCTGGCGCCATACCTGGATCAACCACATCGATATCGACAGATAAGAAGACTCCATCGCAACCATCGGTCAGCGTTGCAAATGATTCATCCAAAACTTCCTTCAAGCCACGATGATGGATTTCAGTCATTTCATATGAGCGCATTCCTTGATCGCGCATCCACGCTAAAGTCTTGTTATCTGGCCAATACCCGCGCAAACCAAGTTGCAAGAACTTATCGCCGCGAACATAACCTTCATCAATCAAGCGGCGCATCGGTGTGCCATGTCCAACGAGTGCGCCCCATTGGTCTTCGCCGGTATCAGCATGGGCATCGAAGTGAATCATCGAAACTTTGCCATGGCCTAAATGGTTTGCAATACCTGCAACATCAGCCGATGCAATCGAGTGATCGCCGCCCAGAACTACTGCAATCGCGCCAGCGCGAGAAATCTTCTCAGTAGCTTCGCGTAACACAGCCAGGGATGCCACTAAATCGCCACCTGGCATTAATAAATCACCAGCATCAAAGACTTTAAGGTCCTTTAAGCCATCAGTGCGCAACGCAAGATGGGGACGTTCACCATCGTGCGGTAGATAGTCACCACCACGAATAGCTTGTGGACCAAACTTCGCACCTGAACGATGAGAGGTTCCGCTATCAATCGGTGCACCCACGATGATGACATCGGCGCCTTGATATGTCTTGGGATCATCTAAATCGCAGGCAGGAATACCCAGAAAGGTAAATGCTGGCCCATACATATTTCCGTGATTCACCATGACTTAAGGATAGAGCCCCATTGCTAAGAATTATCCGCGCGCTAGGGTTGGGATATGGCAAAGATTGCAATTACTGGCTCAAATGGCTTTGTCGGAGGCAATATCGCAAAGGTCTTACAGCTAGCCGGCCATGAAGTAATTGGTCTAGTGCGTAGCCCACAGCAGAAGCCACTTCCTTGGGCAACAATGGTTGTTGATTTGGCCAGTATCGATTCCATTGCAGCAGCCCTACACGGATGCGATGCTGTCGTGCATAGCGCAATCGCCAATGATTTTAATCGCTTGCAAGAAGATCGCGCCTTTGCCTATGACTCATATGTCGCACTGACTCAGCGAGTAACTCATGCAGCCAATCGGGCAGGTGCGCAGACTGTCTACATCTCATCTGGCTGGGTTATGGATGGCACATCGCATATGACCCCCGAGACAGATTGCGGTAATCCAGTCAACTTTTATGGAGTTCTAAAGGCTTTAAGCGAGCAAGTAATCCGCGACTTGGCGCCCGACACAGGAGCAATCGCACGCATCGAAGGAGTGATGGGCATTCACCAAACTCAGGAAGCAGGACCTCGTACGCAAGATGTGGGCTTTGGTTACTTTGTCACAACCCTTGTTACTGATTTACGTGCAGGAAAATCATTTACAGTATTTGGAGGAGAGCGCGTCAATAAAGTGACGGCGCCTAGCAATGCCGCTGAATCTGGTGCACAGATTGAACGCATCATTGCGCGCAAGGCCGCCGGCACATTTCATTTAGTTCCAGATGATGCAGTTAACCGCATGCAGTATGCGCGCCTAGTGTGTGATGTCTTTAACCTCGATGCATCTTTGCTTCGCGAAGCAGACCCAACAGCCGACCAACTCTTCCCCGGCGCAGTTCCGGTGGATACATCTCTATCCAATGTTGCCACCAAGAAAGCCCTTGGCCTAGGCGAAATCTCCACGCGCGATTTACTGGTCGCGCTGCGTACTGAGTTAGACACGGGTAACATCTCATTTATCACCAAGCCTGAATGAATTAAGGAGTAGCTCATGCAGCTCAATATTGATCGCAAAACTGGCGCACTACTTGGAGTTATTGTTCTGCTTGCTGCCGCGGTAGTCAGCCTCTCTGTCAATCGCAGCGATAACAGCACAATGAATAATTCATCTGACCATATGGGCCATGGCTCAAGCTCTTCCAGTAACGCCAACTACACAGGTGCCGACATCATGTTTCTGCAGATGATGATCCCTCATCACCAACAAGCAATTGACATTTCAAACCTTGCCATGAAGGCATCTAGCGATCCAGAGCTACTTGAGTTAGCAAAGATTATCGCGCGCGATCAGGCAGCCGAGATAAAGCAGATGAAGGCGTGGCTGAAAGATGCCGGTGCAAGTGAAGATATGGGACATTCCATGGATGGAATGGGCGGAATGCTCAACGATGACGAGTTAGCCGCGCTTCGTGCCGCAACCGGTAAAGAGTTCGACACTCTATGGCTCAAAGGAATGACCGAACATCACGATGGCGCTATTCATATGACGCAGATGATTGAAGATGCCCAGAACGAAGATATCAAAGCATTTGGCACCAAAGTCATCAAAGATCAATCAGAACAGATTGCTCAGATGAAGAAGATGTTGGCTCGCCTTTAACAGTTAAGGAAGTTGTACTACCTTCTTGACAATCTCTTCAGCTGTCGCTGTTGCGCCAAGTTCATTACCGACATTGGTTGAGAACCCGCGCAAGGTTGCCTCTGCCAAGACCGCCATCTGTACAGCAATATCTGTCATCCAATACATCGCGCCGGCACCTACTTGTTCATTGAGTTCGGCGGCGCGGTTAAGGGCTTCATCGCTAAATTTCTCGGCGCCGCTCTTATCCTGTTCGAGAACCCACAGAAGGTAATCGCGGATATCGCTGGCATCGCGCCGCACCTGTTGGCGGCGATCAAGGATCTCAGTGAGCTCGCGCTCGATTGCTGCGTTTCTAAACCACTTAAACATAGCCGTACCCCTTGTCGCATATTGTCTCGATGCTCACAGAATATGCAGCGCCTCTGACACCTTGTAAGTGTGAGTTGAGCAGCATTTACGCCTGACTTTGCGCTCATAACCAGTCAAAAGCCGGAGCCATTGCTAATCTAAAGTCATGTTGACTACGAGGCAAGGTGTAGCAAGGGCGGCAAGTGCCATCGTCCTGCTAGTCACCTTGATTTCAACCGGAATGGTGGTGGCCCACCAGTGCCATCAAGAGCCTGTCCAGGTTGCAGCCCACGGACATCATGATCAACCAGTTAACTCCGTAGCACCAAGTGGATCGTTAATGACTGATATTTGTATCGGAGTAACTTTCCTTGTACTACTTGTTAGTGGAAAATACTGGCTTCGCAAGAGAGTCAATCAATTGCGAGTAGAGCTTATCGCTCAAGTGAAAGACCTAAGAAGTTTTATTAAACCCCCTAATTTAGTTTTTGCCCTCTCACTTCCACAGCTAGGAATCTCCCGAATCTGATCCTTCTCGTCGTCCATTTTATTTGACACGAGAAGAGGAAACTTTTGAAGAAATTACTATTTATATTTGTTCTGTATTTTGGTCTAACGCCTTAC
>JAIXPU010000103.1 GCA_027486075.1 Streptomycetaceae bacterium
ACAATTAATACGATGATAAGTAAGCGACCGCGGTTGTCGCCGCCGTAGCGCACTTGGGCTTACCTATCGACGAGGCTCGGAGATCAAAACCTTTTCAAGGGCTTCAAACTCTTCAATGCACTTACCTGAGCCTTCAACAACTGCATCAAGTGGGCGATCTGCAATATGGATTGGCATACCAGTCTCTTTGCGAAGTCTTTCATCAAGACCCTTAAGAAGTGCTCCTCCACCAGTAAGAACGATTCCACGATCCATAAGATCTGATGAAAGTTCTGGTGGACACTTATCAAGAGTTGCCTTAACTGCATTAACAATCTGATTAACAGGCTCTTCCAGCGCTTTGCGGATTTCGGCAGCTGTTACAACGATTGTCTTTGGAAGACCTGTTGCCAAGTCGCGACCACGAATTTCAGCGTCGTTCTCACCTTGTAGTGGGTAAGCAGAACCAATAGCCATCTTGATTTCTTCAGCGGTGCGTTCTCCGAGAAGCAGTGAATACTCGCGCTTGGTCCAGTTAATAATTGATTGATCAAGCTCATCGCCACCAATACGGATTGAGAGCGCTGTAACGATTCCACCGAGTGAAATCACAGCTACTTCGGTAGTACCGCCACCAATATCAACCACCATGTTTCCAGTTGGTTCGTGGATTGGAAGACCTGCACCGATCGCTGCAGCCATTGGTTCTTCAATGATATAAACCTTTCGTGCACCTGCTGCATATCCCGCATCCTTAACAGCGCGTTGTTCAACGCCAGTAATACCGGATGGAACGCAAACAACGATACGTGGCTTTGCCAGATAGCTACGGCGATGAACTTTCTGAATAAAGTAACGGAGCATGCGCTCGGTAGTGTCGAAGTCTGCAATAACACCATCTTTAAGTGGGCGAATAGCAACGATGTTTCCTGGCGTACGGCCAATCATCTTTTTAGCTTCGAGTCCAACTGCAAGAATTCCGCCAGTGTCTTGGTTGACTGCAACCACGGATGGCTCATTAAGAACGATGCCACGACCTCGTACATAGACGAGCGTATTTGCAGTACCTAGATCAACGGCCATATCGCGGCCAATGAAGGACATTCTGTTAGACATTTATTTCCCCTCGAAGAAGATTGCTATTTCACGAGCTGCAGATTCTGGTGAATCAGAGCCGTGAACAATGTTTTGTACAACTTTGGTTCCTTGATCGCGAGCGAGATCTCCGCGGATGGTGCCAGGGGCAGCCACGGTCGGATCTGTAACTCCAGCGAGTGAACGGAAACCTTCAATCACTCGATTGCCTTCAGCGACAATCGCAACAATCGGACCAGACATCATGAACTCAACGAGTGGTTCAAAGAATGGCTTGCCCTGATGTTCTGCATAATGCTTTTCAAGGAGCGCACGATCTGCTTGCAACATACGAAGCGCAGAAATTTTGTAACCCTTTGCCTCGATGCGAGCAATGACTTCGCCAACCAAACCGCGTGCAACGCCATCTGGCTTAACTAGGACGAGTGTCTTTTCTGTGCTCACTGGTGCAGTCTATTAGGGGTTTGGAGTCTGCGAAGCCATGAGCGCTGCCCGAGCCGCCTCACCCTTGCGACCGACCACGATGGCTGCAATCCAGAGTCCTCCAAAAAGCAGCCCCACAATGGCCATGGAAGGCACGACAACGGCATAGCCAATCATCAAAAGTTGCAGGAGCGATCCCAAAATCCAACCTATACGCTTCTTGAGAAGTCCAGGGGTGAGAAGCATTAAAATTGCAATGACCGCTCCGGCAATAATCGCTGAGGGTTCCTGGTTATCTTTTGCAAGCAACATTGCAAAGCCCATAATGAAAACTTCCATGGTGAGTACAGCTGATGCCAACATGCGCATTAGATGGTCTCCTTTGCAAACTTCTTTCGAATTATCGTGCGTGATTCTCCCACCGAAACAACTGAGCCGGTAATTAAAATTCCGATGGTTTCATCACTCAAGGGTCTAACGCAGTCTTTGACCGCTTTATCAATTGCCTCGGTGAGCGTTGGCGCCGAGAAGGTGCGATCACTACCAAAAATTTCAGCGGACATCTTTTCGAGCTCGGTGACCTTCATGGCGCGCGGTGATGAGTTAGCCGTCACGATAATCGAATCCATTACCTGTTCTAGCTCAAGGAGAATCCCCCGGACATCCTTGTCGCCCATGGGGGCGAAGATTCCAATCACTTCATCAAAGGTGAATTCGCTCTGAATCGTCTCAGCAATTGCAGCAGCTCCATGAGGGTTATGCGCTGCATCGATGATGATGGTTGGGTCGCGATGCAGTACTTCGCAGCGACCTGGTGATCTCACATTGGCAAAACCAGTCCGTACCGCTTCAATATCTAAATCCTGATCGCCGAAGAATGCTTCAACCGCAACGAGCGCTGCTGCTGCGTTAGAGGCTTGATGCTTTCCGTGTAGCGGAATGAAGATATCTGGGTAGATCTCCTTCACTCCTTGAATTGTGACCAGTTGTCCACCCACTGCCACGGCGCGAGAGAGGACTGAGTACTCAACGCCTTCGCGTGCGATATCAGCACCTACTAAAGCTGCTTGCTTCAACAACTCGACAGCGCTCTCTGGTTCTTGGTGGGCCATAACAACAAAGCCACCTTCTTTGATAATGCCCGCCTTGGTTTGCGCAATTTCAGTCAAGGTCTCACCTAAATATTCAGTGTGATCCAAGCCAATTGGCATAATCATTGAAACATCGGCGGCGACTACGTTAGTGGCATCCCATTGGCCACCCATGCCTACTTCGATAATTCCGACATCAATTGGGTGCTCTGCAAAAGCTACAAAGGCAAGCGCGGTGATTGCTTCGAAGAATGAAATCGGATGTTCAAACTTTGCATCCATTAAATCTAAATACGCGGCGATATCGTTGTAGGCAAAGATTGCTGCACCGGCTTCGATGGGTTCGCCATTAATAGCGATGCGCTCTAAGAAACTTTCTAAGTGAGGGCTGGTAAATCTGCCTGTGCGCAACCCCATCTCAAAGAGGAGTGAATCAACCATGCGCGAAGTTGAAGTCTTTCCGTTGGTGCCGCCAATGTGAATTGTTGGATACGTCAGTTGAGGTGAACCCAAGATATCGACTAGCGCTGCAATTCTTTCAAGAGTTGGCTCGATACGAGTCTCTGGCCATCGCTTAAGCAGGGCTTCTTCAATCGCGTTGATACGCGCTTGGTCATCTGCTGAAATATGTGCCATTTACTTAAGCGCTGCAAGTTGCGCAGTGATGCGCTCGATATCGGCTGTTGTCACAGCGAGGCGCTCTTTGATTTCTACAACAACTGCAGCGGGCGCCTTTGCCATAAATCCTTCATTGCCCAACTTCACTTCAGCAGTCTTAAGATCTTTCTGCGCTATTGCTAAATCTTTCTCAAGGCGCGCACGTTCTGCAACCACATCGACAGTTCCAGATAAATCAAGCTCGACCTTCATGGCGCCGATTTCTACAGATGCGCTCGGTGTGAAATCTGTGAGCTCTAGCTTGAGCAAGAAAGCCATCGCCGATGAATAAGCAGTCACATCGGCAGGGGCGATGATTCGTCCAGGAATCTTCTGACTTGGCTTAACGCCTTGATCATTTCGGAAGCGGCGAACTTCAGTGATGATCTTCTGGAGTTCACCGATAAGAGTCTCTGACTTCTTATCAATATGCGCTGCATCGGCAATTGGCCAAGCAGCAGTGACGAGTGTTTCTTTGCCGGTGAGCGTTGTCCAAAGAGCTTCAGTAATAAATGGCATCACTGGATGAAGTAGGCGGAAGAGTGTGTCGAGAACATGCCCCAGCACGCGTTGTGAGGCAGCGGCATCCCCTGAGGCAAAAGCCTCCTTAGAGAGTTCGAGGTACCAATCGCAGAGATCATCCCAAGCAAAGTGATAGATAGTTTCGCAGGCGCGCGCAAATTCGTAGCTTTCAAGAAGCGCCGTGTATTCGGTCGTTGTCTCGCTTAAGCGCGAAAGAATCCACGCATCGATGGCAGAGAGTGAACTCTGCGCAGGAAGCGGACCTTCAGTGGTTGCACCATTCATCATGGCAAATCGAGTTGCATTCCAGAGCTTGGTAGCAAAGTTACGCGAACCGGCAATCCAATCTTCAGCAAGTGCCTGATCTTTTCCTGGATTAGAGCCGCGCGCCAGGGTGAAGCGCAACGCATCTGCTCCGTACTTATCAATGAATTCAAGTGGATCTACAACGTTGCCACGAGATTTAGACATCTTCTTGCCGAATTGATCGCGTACAAGTCCGTGTAGAACGATGGTGTGGAACGGTGGAACGCCATCCATTGCGAATAGGCCAAAGAGCATCATGCGCGCTACCCAGAAGAACAAGATGTCGTAGCCTGTAACAAGAACGCTGGTTGGATAAAACTTCTTTACATCGGCGCTCTCATTAGGCCAACCTAGAGTCGAGAATGGCCAGAGGGCGGATGAAAACCAGGTATCGAGAACATCTGGATCTTGCGTGTAACCAGCTGGCGCACTTTCGCCAGGCCCAACAACTACTACTTCGTCATTTGGTCCATACCAAACTGGAATGCGGTGTCCCCACCAAAGTTGGCGAGAGATGCACCAGTCGTGCATGTTATCTACCCACTCAAAATAACGTGGTGCTAACTCTGCAGGTTCAATCTTTACGCGACCATCGCGAACTGCATCGCCAGCAGCTTTCGCAAGAGGTGCAACCTTCACAAACCATTGCTTAGATAAACGTGGTTCCACAGTTGTATCGCAACGTGAACAGTGTCCAACTGCGTGGATGTATGGGCGCTTTTCAGCAACGATACGGCCCATCTCTTTTAGCTTTGCGACAACAGCAATTCGGGCCTCAAATCGATCCATGCCATCGAATTCAGTACCAGTGCCATCCATGACACCGTGCTCATTCATGATGACAACGAAAGGCACGTTATGTCGCATCGCCATCTCAAAGTCATTTGGATCATGAGCCGCAGTTACCTTGACGGCTCCTGTTCCAAAATCTGGATCAACTAATTCATCAGCGATGATTGGAATCATGCGGTTAACCAAAGGCAAGAGAACTTCGGTACCAATCATGTGCTTGTAGCGAGGATCATCAGGATGAACTGCTACAGCGCCATCACCCATCATGGTTTCAGCGCGAGTAGTTGCAACAACGATGCTGGCATCTCCATCGCCGTAGCGAACCTGAACAAATTCGCCCTCATCGTCCTGGTGTTCAACTTCAATATCTGAGAGCGCAGTAAGGCACCGCGGACACCAATTGATGATGCGTTCGGCGCGATAGATAAGGCCTTGATCAAAGAGTTTCTTAAAGATAGTTAAGACTGCCTGAGAAAGATTCTCATCCATTGTGAACGCTTCGCGTGACCAGTCAACAGAATCTCCCAGGCGCTTCATCTGCCCAAGAATCTGTCCGCCTGATTCGGCTTTCCATTCCCAAACTTTCTTCACGAAATCTTCGCGCCCTAGATCATGGCGAGATAAACCCTTAGCCGCTAATTGTTTTTCAACAACGTTCTGTGTTGCGATTCCAGCGTGGTCCATTCCTGGAAGCCAGAGAGCTTCAAAGCCTTGCATGCGCTTGAGGCGAGTTAAACAATCCTGCAAAGTTTGGTCTAGCGCATGGCCGATATGAAGGTTGCCGGTGACATTCGGTGGTGGAATGACGATTGTGAATGGCTCTTTAGAGGAGTTTGCATCTGCTGTGAAATAACCAGCGTCTATCCATTTTTTGTAGAGCGGTGCTTCGATATCGCCAGGAACAAATGACGATGCTAGCTCGCGCTGATTGGAAGACATAGAGCGGATTCTAGTTTACTTTTTAAGCGCTTTTCTCCTCGGAGGACTTCTCGCGACGAGAAGCGCGCTTAGGAATATCACCAGTTCGATTGACCAAGGTTGGCGCTGCACCTTCTTCGATGCAAGCCTTCTCGATTACTACCTTTGCAACATCAGTGCGGCTAGGTACGTCATACATCACGCTAAGGAGCACTGATTCCATGATTGCGCGCAATCCGCGCGCACCAGTACCGCGCTTGAGAGCAAGATCTGCAATTGCATCAAGGGATTCTGGCGTAAATTCAAGTTCAACATCATCAAGATCAAAGAGCTTCTGATACTGCTTAACGAGAGCGTTCTTTGGCTCAGTCAGAATCTGCATTAACGCTGGCTTATCTAATTGCTCAACGCTAGTGAGAACTGGCAAGCGACCAATAAATTCAGGAATCATGCCGAACTTAAGGAGATCTTCAGGCATGACATCGGCGAAGATATCTCTGCGATTCTTATCTTCTGCAGTCTGAAGTTCTGCGCCAAAACCAACGCCCGATGAACCGCTGCGTGCTTCAATGATTTTATCGAGACCAGCAAATGCGCCACCAACAATAAAGAGCACATTAGTTGTATCAATCTGAATAAATTCCTGATGTGGGTGCTTACGTCCACCCTGTGGAGGAACAGATGCAACAGTTCCTTCGATAATCTTCAAAAGCGCTTGCTGAACGCCCTCACCTGAAACGTCGCGAGTGATGGAAGGGTTCTCAGATTTACGGGCCACCTTATCGATTTCATCGATATAAATAATTCCTGTTTCAGCTTTCTTCACATCGTAATCTGCTGCCTGCAAGAGCTTGAGAAGAATGTTTTCAACGTCTTCACCGACATATCCCGCTTCGGTAAGCGCTGTTGCATCTGCGATTGCAAATGGAACATTGAGCATGCGCGCCAGAGTCTGCGCCATCAAGGTCTTGCCGCAGCCCGTTGGTCCAAGGAGAAGAATGTTTGACTTAGCCAGTTCAATGCCATCTTCGCCGCGAGAGTCGCCAGATTGCACGCGCTTGTAATGGTTGTAGACAGCGACAGAGAGAGACTTCTTCGCACGATCTTGGCCGATGACATATTGGTCGAGAAATTCAAAGATTGCTTGTGGCTTTGGGAGTTCACTTAAACCAAGGGATGCCGCCTCGGAGAGTTCTTCAACGATGATCTCGTTACAAAGTTCAATACATTCATCGCAGATATAGACGCCAGGTCCGGCTATAAGTTTCTTTACTTGCTTCTGGGTCTTGCCGCAGAAAGAACATTTGAGAAGGTCGTTCGCTTCACCGATACGTGTAGACATGGGTAAAGGATAGTTTTTGCGCCCAACAAATGTGCTCTAAATCTGCCTTATTTCTGTTCGCCCATAGAAGAATCGCGCACCGTGGGTGCGTAAGGAGGAAGCCCGGATTTCATTTGGCGAACGCCAGGTACAAAGAGAACTGCGGCGCAGATGACGAGATGAACTACAGAGATACCAATTAAGAGCGGACGTTCGCCGAGCCAATCTGCCATAGGACCGGCAAGGGCCATTCCAAGTGGAAGCAGACCAACTGTTCCCATGTAATCAATACTGAAAACGCGCGCTTGATATTCCGCAGGAACTTCTCGTTGCACTGTTGTAAACCAGAATGCTTCCCAAGGCCCCACGGAGAATCCTGCCAAGAAGTAAGCGAGGAAGATGAGTTCGCGTGTAGTTGGAAATGCTAAAACTAATGGAGCAAGAATAAAGAGCCCCCAGACGACAACAGCAACCGTTCCGGGATTCTTGATCTTTAACTTGATACTTATGATTGCTGAAATTAAACCTCCGGCGCTAAAGAGTGCGGCGGCGGTTGCGTAGACTGCGGCAGTTCCGAAATCTCTCTTGGTGATTACGGGCAGCAGAACATTCTCTACTCCTACTACCATCATCAATTGGAAGGTCGCCATGATGATCATGGCAGCGATCCATTTGTAGTACCAGACAACGCGAAGACCTTCTTTGACTTCGTGTATAAATTTTTCTGGCTCACGTTCTTTAATATCTTCGCGATTTTCTGTGACGCGAAAGAGCATCGCAGCCCCTAATAAAAAGAAGCACGATGTAGCTATATAGGTGATGTGTGTGCCAAATGAAACAATTAAGACGCCTGCAATACCTGGCCCTGCAATGGTTCCGCCTTTTGTTGCAATCCCCCGAAGAACATTTCCTGCTGGTAGTTGATGATCCGGCAAGATGCTCGGCATGATGGCACCAACGGCTGGCCCACCAAAGGCATCGCTGACGCCCATAAGAAAGATGATTCCACCCAAAACCCAAAATGAGATTGATTCTGGTTCGGCAAAGATAACGATGCTGCCAATAACTGCACGAAAGCCATCGGCCGCAATTAAAACTGTCCGGCGAGGTAAGCGATCTGCCCACACGCCACCCATAGGTGCAAAGAGCACACCAGCAAGGATGCGTACACCCAGAATTAGCCCAAGAACTGTGGCGCTACCGCCTGCATCAAGAACAGATATAGCGAGTGCAATTGGAAAGGCGGTCATCGCCACGATGGTCAGAACAGTTGAAAGCCAGAGATTTCTGTAGGAGCGATTGGCAAAGAGAGAGCCCGGTTCGAAATATTTCTTCAACATTTCTCGCCGGGCTCGCCTTCTAATTTTCTACGCGGAAGGCTTAGCCTTTCGGGAAGCCATAACCTTATCGATTAATCCGTACTCAACTGCTTCTGCAGCGGTAAGAATTTTATCGCGCTCAATCTCTGCAGCGATCTGCTCGATTGTGCGGTTGGAGTGCTTAGCCAACATAGTCTCGAGAAGTCCACGCATACGCATAATCTCGCGAGCCTGGATTTCGATATCTGATGCCTGACCGCCACCTTCAGATGATGGTTGGTGAATCAAGATACGTGAGTGTTCGAGTCCATAACGCTTACCTTTTGTGCCACCGGCAAGGATGATCGCAGCAGCTGATGCAGCTTGGCCGAGACAGATTGTGGTGATATCTGGGCGAACAAATTGCATAGTGTCATAAATTGCAGTCAGTGCTGTAAATGAGCCACCTGGTGAGTTGATGTAGATCGAGATATCGCGATCTGGATCCATTGATTCGAGGGTAAGTAGCTGCGCCATAACATCGTTGGCAACTGTGTCATCGATTGCCTGACCCAAGAAGATGATTCGCTCTTCGAAGAGCTTTGTATATGGATCAAGGCGCTTGTAACCGTAGGCGGTCTTCTCTTCAATCGTTGGAAGAATGTAGCGGTTTGTAATTTCTTGAATGTGCTTCATTACTTCTTACCTCCCGCAATTTGGCCATCGTTAGTTGCAATGTGATCGATAAATCCGTAAGCAAGCGCATCCTTAGCGTTAAACCAGTTGTCGCGATCAGAATCTGCAATGATCTTTTCAAGTGGCTGGCCTGTGTGCTTGGCGTTGAGTTCAGACATTGTCTGCTTTGTAATCGCCATCTGCTCTGCCTGGATTCGAATATCTGTAGCTGTTCCGCCGATACCGCCAAGTGGCTGGTGCATCAAGATGCGAGCATGTGGGGTTGCATAACGCTTTCCAGGTTGACCCGCAGTGAGCAAGAACTGGCCCATCGATGCTGCCATTCCCATTGCAACTGTTGCTACATCGTTCTTGATGTAATGCATCGTGTCGTAAATCGCCATACCTGCAGTGATTGAGCCACCAGGTGAGTTGATGTAAAGGTAAATATCTTTTTCTGGATCTTCGGCCGCGAGAAGAAGCATCTGCGCACAAATGGAGTTAGCCATTTCGTCGCGTACTTCGCCGGCAAGAAAGATGATGCGTTCGCGGAGCAAACGGCTATAAATCTGGTCACCGAGCCCCATGAGCTCTGTTCCAGCTGAGCGGGCAACAGGTGTGTTGTCCTGTGGGTTAATAAAATCCACGTGTCATCCTTCCGATCGTTTTCTTCAGTAGTGACCTTAACAATCTGAGCAGCAAAATGCTTCCCAAATTGGGGAGATTGCCCCTAAAAGAGGCGATGTTCGCTTACGGCTAAAGGGTTACTGCTCGTTGGCTTGCACTGCTTCGTCAGCGGCCTGAACTTCTGCAGGCTGTGCTGGGCGAAGCGCTTCGAGGTCAACCTTGTTGCCTGATTTATCGACAACAGAGACTCGAGCCAAAACAGATGCGAGAGCCTTTGCGCGAGTTACTTCAGCAACTACCTGGCTAATCTGGCCAGCCTTCTGAAGTTCTTGCGCGAACTGCTCTGGACCCATGCCGTAACGCTGTGACATGCGGATGAGGTACTCAGTTAATTCGATTTCATTAACTTGAATATCTTCGGCCTTCACAATTGAATCAAAGAGGAAATCTGACTTGATTGATGAACGAACCTGGCCATCCACTTCAGCGCGGTGCTCAGCATCATCCTGACGGCCTTCGCCTTCGAGGTGATCATTGACCTCATCGAGAACAATCTCATCAGGGACTGGAATATCAAGATCGGCAAGTAACTTCTCAACGAGGAGATCGCGCGCCTGTGAACCTTGTTCCATGCTCTTCACGCGCTTGAGGCGATCGGCAAAGTCAGCGCGCAGTTCAGCAACTGTGTCGAACTCAGAGGCAAGCTTTGCAAAAGAGTCATCCAGAGTTGGAAGCTCACGCTCTTTCACGGCCTTGACTACGATTTCAACATCGCCGTTTTCGCCATCTTTCTGGCCAACGAGCTGTGTTGTGAAAGTCTTAGTATCTCCCGCGCTCATGCCTACGAGTGCTTCATCAAGGCCATCAATCATGCGGTTTGAGCCAACTTCGTATGAAATTTCATTAGCCTTGCCGCCATCAACTTCTTGGCCATCAATACGTGCAGTCAGATCGATAGTGACAAAATCGCCTGACTTAGTTGCTCGCTCAACAGTATTGAGAGTGCCGAAGCGAGCGCGAAGCTCGTCAATCTGCTCATCAATATCTGCATCAGTTACAACAACATCGTCAACGGTAATGGTGATCTTTGAGAAATCTGGCAAGGTAACTTCTGGACGAACGCTGACTTCAACTGAGAAGTTGAGCTGCTCGTTATCAACGAATTCCTTGACATCAACGGTTGGGCGACCAACGACGAGAACTTCGTTTTCACGCGCTGCAGCAACATAGAAATCTTGGATTGCTTCAGTGATTGCCTGATCCAAAACTGCGCCTCGGCCTACGCGCTGGTCGATCATGGCATTTGGAACTTTGCCCTTACGAAATCCTGGGATGTTTACTGTTGCAGCTACCTTCTTATATGCAGCATCGACATACTTGCCGAGCTCTACATAGGGAACTTCGACATCTAAACGAATGCGGGTTGGAGAAAGTGTCTCGACCGTGCTTTTCACGAAGTGCTCCTAATTGGTAAATGCAGCTACACATCTAGATAAGTGAAACTGGTCGGGGCGGGGAGATTCGAACTCCCGATCTCCTGCTCCCAAAGCAGGCGCGCTAGCCACTACGCTACGCCCCGAGGCGCAATGACGGAGTCTAGAGTAATTTTTTACTCTCGGTTACACACCCTGTACGCTCAGCCTCTCGCACCACTTGCGGGTGTAGCTCAATGGTAGAGCCCCAGCCTTCCAAGCTGGCCATGCCGGTTCGATCCCGGTCACCCGCTCCAGAGTTAACTAATTGAACCAACCTTGGCTATGTATGCAGTTCCTGAAAACGTAATCCCACCCGGTCCAGACTCTCCCGTCGAATCAATTATTCGAACTACCAAACTCAATGGGCTGGTTGAAGTGCTAATTGTGCCCATGATTTGAAATCCGTACATATTGGTTACACCGCTAGTGAGGACTCGCGTGAAATCACCTCGGAAAACATTAAAAGACGGTGTTGTTCCTGTTGAAGAAATTGATGCACCGAGTTTCAACCCGGCATTTGTATTTGGGCCTTGAATAAATACTTGGAACCAATAAGAAGAATTTGCTTCCAACGTTCCAAAGTTTGGCGAATCCGCTCCTCCATTGGGAGTCACTGTGCTGACAGAGAAATTGTCAATCTGCACAACTGCAACATTGGAAACGCCAGCAGGTCCGGTAGCTCCGGTAGCACCTGTTGCACCTGCGGAACCATTTGCTCCTGCAGCACCTGTCGCTCCCGTTGCTCCAGCTGGACCGGTAGCGCCTGCCGGACCAGTTGCACCTGTTGCGCCAGTTGCACCTTGTGGCCCAGGTGTGCCGCTTCCGCTTCCAGACGATCCTGTAGCTCCTGTTGCACCGGTTGCACCTTGTGGTCCTGTTGGACCAGCAGGACCAGTTGCACCTATAGCGCCTTTCTCACCTTGCGGGCCTGCAGGACCTGATGGACCACTCGTTGTTGAAGCGTTGGCTACTGTCTTTCCATCACTTCCATTCTTCCCATCGTTACCGTTCTTTCCATCCGCTCCATTAGTTCCTGTTGGACCTGTCGGACCCTGCAAATTTTTTGGTGCTGGCCACTTTCCATTTTTCTTTGGACCATAAATCAGAAGCGAACGAGTATCGATATAAAAATCACCATTAATCCCTACAGAGAGAGTGGGGGCACCTTTCCCATTAAGAATTGTGTTTGGAATCGATGTGGCGCTTCTACCTGCAGCACCTGCCGGTAGCGCAGAAAACACTGATGTAGATAGTGCAATCACGAAAAGGATTGATAAAGGGCGCTTCTTCATAGGTAACCTCCACGACGGTCTGATGTCACCAGTGTGAAGCTTTGGCTAAGATAGTGAAATCGGGTAACCCCAAACTTTTCTCTGAGAATGTGAGGGGGTTCAGGCTAGGTGCTCACACTTATCAGCTCGGATTCTCAAGATCGTCACAGGGAATCCATACCCATTTGTGAGCCACAGAAGATTAAGTACGTACAAGTTGAAATCAAAGGTTTTCAACATAAGGCACGGGACGGGAGACATTTAATGTCAACAAAGAGAAAAGTTGCGGCAGTACTCATCACGACTGTTGCTCTATCAGCTGGAACAGTAGGAGTCGCTTCTGCAGACTCGAAATCAAAGAACAGACAAATTTCGGCTCATGGCGCTAAGGGCATGCGTGGGGATATGACGGCGTTCCTTGCCTCTCTGGTTGCAAAGGGCACTATTACTCAGGCTCAGGCTGATGCCATCATCGCAGCAGCTAACGCTGCAAAGTCAGCAGCAGATGCACTACGCCCAACCAAAACTGATCATGCAGCGCAGCTCGCACTCATTGCATCAACTATTGGGATTGATTCTGTAACAGTTCAGAACCGACTCAAGGCTGGTGAATCTCTCGCAACAATCGCTGGTGCAAAGAAAGATGCACTGATTGCAGCTCTCGTTGCCGATCACATAAAGCGTCTTGATGCAGATGTCGCAGCAGGCAAGATCACTGCTGAACAGGCAACAAAAATGAAGGCCAACTTAACTGCACGCGTCACAGACGCTGTTAATTCAACTCGTGGCAAAGGCGGAAAGTTTGGCCACAAAGGCGGCCACCGCGATGGGAATAAAACTCCTTCTGCCACCACCACCACCACAACAGCGGCGGCTTAATCTTTAATCTCAAAAACTCCTCCATGGGTAGAAAAACCCGCCATGTGTAGCGCGTGGCGGGTTTTTCCTTGCCATAACAGTTAGTGCTTAAATTGCGCATGCGCATTCATATCGGCAGCGATCACGCCGGCCTTGATTTTAAGAACGAGCTCATCACTCACTTGGTGATGAATGGCCACGACGTCACCGATCACGGCCCTTATGAATATGACGCCCTCGATGACTATCCCGATTTCTGTATTCCTTGCGCCGAAGCAGTTGCTAAGAACCCTGATTCACTTGGAATCGTCTTGGGCGGTTCAGGTAATGGTGAACAGATGGCAGCGAATAAGGTGAAGGGGGTTCGCGCCGCACTTGTCTGGAGTATTGAAACAGCTAAGTTAGCGCGCGAACATAACAATGCCAATGTCATCGCAGTCGGTGGACGTATGCACGAGGCTGATTTTGTAAAGCAGCTAATTGATACCTTTATTGCAACGCCGTTTCCAGGAGATGAGCGCCATCAGCGCCGCATTAAGAAGGTCAGCAATTACGAGATAACAGGCGACCTGTAAGTAATTAGCTCTTTGTGTAACGCAAATCTGTGACTTGGTGGTCTTTGGTAATTCCTTGCCCTTCAAATCGTGTGACCGGTCTCCATTCAGGGCGTTCGACTACTCCCCCAATAAATAGTGGGCTTGCTGCGAAAACCTCTTGGATATGTTCGGCATAAGGAACCCAGTCCGTTGCAACGTGGAAAAACCCACCATCCTTAATCTTTGGATAGATCAGCGCTAAGAACTCAGGGTTCACGATGCGGCGTTTGTGATGCCGCTTCTTGGGCCATGGATCTGGAAAGAAGAGATGGATTCCGTCAATCGAGTTGTCGGGAATCATTGTTGTGATAATCGGATGGGCATCACCTTCGATAATGCGGATGTTTGATAAACCCAACTCTTCAATGCGAGCCATCAATTTTCCAATACCTGGCTTATG
>JAIXPU010000120.1 GCA_027486075.1 Streptomycetaceae bacterium
CAGCTCAAACCAACCTCTGGAAAGCTTGTTACTGGAATTACCGTAAAGATTGCCTTCTTAACGCAGCATTTAGATGAGCTAGATCCGAAGTGGCGTCTTCTTGAAGCAGTTGAGAAGGTGGCAACTCATGTTGAAATTGGAAAAGGCAAAACACTCTCTGCCTCTCAACTCTGTGAACGACTGGGCTTTGATCGCGATGCGCAGTGGACGCCAGTAGGGGACTTATCTGGAGGCGAACGTCGCCGTCTGCAATTAACGCGTCTTTTGATGGATTCACCCAATGTCTTACTCCTTGATGAGCCCACAAATGATTTTGATATTGAAACCCTGACTGAACTCGAAGATTTGCTCGATAGCTACGGTGGAACTTTGATTGTTATCTCACACGATAGATATTTCTTGGAGCGAGTCTGCGATCGCTTCTATGGCTTGCTCGGCGATAATGTTTTACGTGATTTACCTCGAGGTGTGGATCAATACCTAGAACAGAGAACAGCAAGTAGCGCACTATCTACAGGGCCCAGCTTAAAAGAGGGTTCAACCTCTAGCGCAGCACAGCTACGACAGCTGAAGAAGGATTTAACGCGAGTAGAACGCCAAGTGGCAAAGGGTAAAGAACGTTTGGCACAGTTGAAGTCAGAACTTGAGGCAGCTGCCTTTAGCCCAGAGAAGTTACTGGAGTTAACTGCAGAGATTGCCACCGTTGAGAGTGAGCTAGTCGTACGCGAAGAAGAGTGGTTAGAGATCACTCTGGCTCTCGAAAGTTAATAGAATAAGCAGATGACGAGAAAAACGCAGCGCTTAGATTTTCTTGCCGCTCTCTCTGGTCTGATGATTGCAGTGCAAGCGCGCGCCAATGGCGAACTTTCACATCTACTTGGCAATGGCGTGCAAGCTGCCCTTGTCTCCTTTGGATCAGGTCTAGTCATCATCGCGGTTATCGCAGCCTTTAACCCTGCCATTAAAGAAGGTGCGCGCAATCTAAGAGGTGCTGTAGTTCGGAAAGAGATCCCCACCTGGACCCTCTTTGCGGGCGCGCTGGGTGGCAGTTTTGTAGCGGTGCAAACTCATATCGTTCCTCTCATCGGTGTCGCTATCTATTCAGTTGCATCGATTGCGGGGCAAACAGCGGCGTCACTCATTGTTGATCGCATAGGTCTAACTGGTGGAGGAAAGAAGCACATCACTCCACGTCGTATCGCAGCAGCCTTCTTCACGGTCTTTGCAGTATTTATCTCTGTCTTTGACCGTATCGATGCCAGCAATCTTTCTCTCTTCGCAGTTGTTATGGGATGTGTCGCCGGAGCAATTGTCGGTGTGCAACGCGCACTTAATGGACAGATTAATGAGCATTCTCACCAGAGCTTTACTACTTCATTCCTTAACTTCATTATGGGAACAGCGTTCCTTGTTATCTTCTTAGCTATTGCAGTTGCTCTAGGAAATACTGAAATTGCCCCTTTACCTGCCGGACCTTGGTGGATCTATACAGGTGGCGTAATTGGTGTCATCTATATTGCATTTACATCAACGATTGTGCAGCACCTAGGAGTTCTCACTTTCACGCTTTATAGTGTTGGCGGCCAACTAGTTGGCTCACTTTTAATTGATATCTACTCACCAACTCAAGGCGTACAAGTGAGCGCCTATCTAGTTATTGGTATCGCTATGACTTATCTTGGGGTGATCGTCGGCGGCGTAAATAATCAACAATCGCGGAGACGATTGAGCCAAGAATAAAGAAGCCCGCAATTGCGTAAGTAAATGTTTTAACTCCTGGAATAGATGCGGTGTAGTAGCCGGCCAAGGTAATTCCTACGCCCCAGGCTAGAGCACCTAGAACATTAGCGGCGAGAAATTGGTAGTAAGGCATCTTGGATGCACCTGCAATTGGTGGCACAAGAGTTCTTACCCAAGGAATAAAGCGAGCCGCAACTACCGACCACCAACCTGATTTTTCATAGAAACGTTCGCACTTAAGGATAACTCTCTGTAAGGCAGGCGAATTTCGCTTACTTAGATAAGAGCGACCGAATGTGCGCCCCAGAACAAAGCCCACTTGATTGCCAAAGAAGGCAGCGATAAAAATTAAGGTCAGAAGCGCTGAAATGCTGACGTTATCTTCCGAAGCTGCAACTAAACCTGCGCTAAAGAGAATCGAGCTACCAGGCAGAAATATGCCAAAGAGAACTGCGGATTCGAAGAAGACAATAGAGCCAACAATTAAGTAGAGAAGAAGTGGCCCGATATCTGCAAATTGCGAATCAATCGAGGTGAAGAGCTCCATTACACCGACTTCTTTACTGCAGCGGCAACTTTTATCACCACATTTGGATCAAAGACGCTGGGAACGATAAATGATGTATTGAGTTGAGCTTCGCTTACACAATCAGCAATCGCTTCGGCGGCAGCAACAAGTAACTTATCTGTGATCTTATGCGCCTGCGCATCAAGTAGCCCACGGAAGATGCCAGGAAATGCCAAGACATTATTAATCTGATTAGGATGATCGCTTCGCCCTGTCGCAACAACTGCCGCGTACTTTCGAGCGATAACAGGATCAATCTCTGGGTCGGGATTAGCTAAGGCAAAGACGATTGCGCCCTTTGCCATCGACTTTATATCAGCTTCATTGAGCACCTTTGGAGCGCTCACGCCGATGAAGATATCTGCACCATCCATCGCTTGATGAATATCGCCTTTGAAGTTATCTTTGTTGGAATTTTCGATAAACCAAGCCCGCATGGAATCTTCGGATGGTGAGTCTTTTGAGATAACGCCATCAATATCGAATGCGATGATATTTGTGGCACCGCTTAAGACAAGTAGTCGGGCGATTGCAGTTCCGGCAGCGCCCGCACCGCTCATGATGATTTTGACCTTGGAAATATCCTTCTTGACCAGCTTCAGCGCATTACGCAGAGCGGCAAGAACAACAATTGCAGTTCCGTGTTGATCGTCATGAAAGACTGGGATATCAAGCAGTTCACGCAAACGACGCTCGACTTCAAAGCAGCGTGGCGCTGAGATATCTTCCAAATTGATTCCGCCATAAACAGGTGCGATTAACTGTACCGTGCGAACGATTTCATCCACATCTTGGGTGTCAAGGCAGACCGGCCAGGCATCAACGTTGGCAAATCTCTTAAAGAGGGCAGCCTTACCTTCCATTACTGGCAGAGCTGCTGATGGCCCGATATTTCCAAGCCCCAGTACTGCTGAGCCATCTGTAACAACAGCGACGGTATTGCGCTTCATCGTCAGGCGGCGAACGTCAGATGGATCATCGACAATCGCCTGCGAGATACGGGCTACACCAGGTGTGTAGGCGCGCGATAAATCATCACGAGTCTTGAGCGGTACTTTAGAAGTAACTTCAATTTTTCCGCCGAGGTGAAGCAAGAATGTTCGATCACTTACCTTGCGAACAGTCAGCCCATCGTGTGCAGAAAGCGCGTTATGAATGTTCTGAGCGTGTTCGGCATCAATGGTGTCGCAAGTGACGTCGATAACGACTTTCTCGAGAAGCGATTCAACAACATCGAGCGCAGTAATTGTTGCGCCAGCATTTGTAATTGTTGTTGTAATCAGAGCTACAGGCTGAAGTTCAGGGGAGCCTTCAACGCGGATAGTTATTCCGTATCCGGGGGATGTTGATGCCATTTAAACGACACCGTAGAGTCGATCGCCAGCATCTCCAAGACCAGGAACGATGTATCCCTTTTCATTAAGCTTCTCATCTAAAGAACCTGTGACGAGAGTAATTGGAATACCTGTGTTCTTAAATGCATCCTCTAAGACCTTGATTCCCTCTGGCGCTGCTAACAGACAGATTGCAGTTATCTCGTTGGCACCGCGTTCGATGAGATATTCAAATGCTGCAACTAAGGTGCCGCCAGTTGCCAGCATCGGATCCAAAACAAATACTTGACGGCCCGATAAATCTTCAGGAAGTCGATTGGCATATGTACTCGCCTGCAAAGTTTCTTCGTCGCGGACCATGCCAAGGAATCCAACCTGTGCAGTTGGCAGAAGTTTCGTCATTCCATCGAGCATTCCAAGACCTGCGCGCAAAATTGGCACAACTACTGGGCGCGGTTCAGCCATGACAAGACCAGTTGTTTCGGTGACTGGAGTTTTAATTGAGATTGTCTTGGTGCGCACATCGCGAGTGGCTTCATATGCAAGAAGAGTTACTAGCTCAGAGACGAGTAGGCGAAAGGTCGGAGAATCGGTTCTTTCGTCGCGCAGAACAGTCAATTTGTGAGAGATCAGCGGGTGATTAGC
>JAIXPU010000107.1 GCA_027486075.1 Streptomycetaceae bacterium
GCCGATAAATTCATCGAGAAAGTTCTGGAGATTGCCAAAACCATTAAGCCAGGCGCCCCTGGGGCGGGTAAGTACGGCCCGACCACAATGCCAAAACAGATTCCAATTATCCAAAGCCATATTGATGATGCCATCGCCCGTGGAGCCAAAGTATTAATGGGCGGTTCTGATTCAGTAAAAGCTCCCTTTGTTGAACCCGTCATTCTCTGCGATGTTCCAGAAGATTCAATTGCAATGACTGACGAGACCTTCGGTCCAACCATTGCAATCAATCGCGTGCAATCAATGGCTGAAGCAATCAAACTATCTAATGACACTCGCTATGGGCTAGGTGCATCTGTGTGGTCTAAGCGACGCGGCAAGCAGATTGCATCCCAGCTTCATACAGGAATGGTGGCAATCAATTCAACAATCTCATTTGCCGCCGTTGATTCAGTTCCTTTTGGTGGCGTGAAAGACAGTGGGTATGGTCGCATTCATGGACCAGAAGGTTTACTTGAATTTACCTATCCACGCACTGTTGTCCGTGCTCGCTTCCAACTACCAATTGCATTCACAAGCTTTAGCCGTACGGCAGGAAGCGATAAGTTGATTGTGGCAGTCACAAAGTTTCTTAAGGGGCGCTTTAGTTAATTGATGTTAGCAATCTAATATCGAGGTGCGTTACGAGTACGTTCAGTGCGAGGACCTCGGTTATTGCGTTTAGTCCAACATGCGTTATGCCAATGACGACGGTTATCTTCGTCACCATCGAGCCATGCAACAGTGTGCGGCGTTGCCATAGGAATTAACTGATCGCATCCAGGGCAGCGATATGGTTTATTTGCAGCCGATCCTGTTAACTTTCTAACAATCCATAAGCCATTCTCATCTTCTTCAAAACTTTGATTGGAAGGATTGAGCGGGCGATCTTCATTATTATCTTTTGGCCGGCGATTTTTGGGATAATTCTTACGCGGGCTCATGGAGCCATTTTCTCGCACTTTCACCCAGTCAATGACAAGATAGCCATATGAGCACAGTCATCAGCGTTGCCAACTTGAAGAAGAGCTATGGCGCGACGCAGGCGGTCAGCGGGGTTGACCTGCAGATATCGCAAGGGGAAATCTTTGCGCTATTGGGCCCTAATGGGGCTGGCAAGACCACGACAGTAGAGATTCTGGAAGGCTTTCGCGATCGAGATTCTGGAGAAGTAAAGGTTCTGGGCTTTGATCCTGCGACTAAAGGCGCTGCCGGACAAGCATGGCGCGATCGCATCGGCATTGTGCTGCAATCTACCGAAGATACCGGGGATCTGACTGTCTATGAATCAGTCTCACACTTTGCTAAGTACTACAAATCTCCTAAAGACCCCCGTGAAGTCATTGATCTGGTTGGGCTTTCTGAAAAAGTTGATGCGTTGGGTCGTACCTTGTCGGGTGGTCAGCGTCGCAGACTCGATGTTGCCCTCGGCATCATCGGTAGCCCAGAGTTGATCTTTCTCGATGAACCAACAACTGGTTTTGACCCAGAGGCGCGTCGTGCATTCTGGGCCCTGATTCGCAACTTGCGCGATGAAGGTGCCACTGTTCTGCTCACCACGCACTACCTTGATGAAGCAGAAGCTCTCGCAGATCGTGTTGCTGTCATCAACCACGGCAAGATTATTGAAGTTTCTACCCCCGAACTTCTCGGAGGCCGAGCCACATCTCTTGCCACAGTTTCTTGGCGCGAAGATGGGCTCACAAAATCTGAAAAAAGCGAGAATCCAACTGCGCTCGTTTCACAACTAGCAGTTCGATTTAACGGAGATATTCCAGAGTTAAGTGTGAAGCGCGCATCCCTTGAAGATATCTACCTTGAAATGATTGGGGGCGTAAATGAATAAACCAACTGCTCTCTCTATTGGTATTCAACGCGGCGGTCTTGAGATTAGACAATTCATGCGCCAACGCGAATCAGTTGTCTTCACAATGCTCTTTCCGCTCATTCTCTTGGCAATCTTTGGATCTGTCTTCTCTAATCAGATTGCTGAAGGCGTCACCTTTAGCCAATACTTTGTCGCAGGAATGATTGCTTCAGGGCTGGTTAATACCGGTTTCCAGCAACTGGCCATTATGATTCCTATGGAACGTGACTTCGGAACCCTCAAACGCTTACGTGGTACTCCTATGCCAGCAAGCAGCTACTTCATTGGAAAATCCATCTTGGTAACGCTGAGTATGTTGGTTCAGGTCCTCCTCTTGCTCGTAGCTGGCGTTGCCTTCTTTGGCATTAACCTGCCAACTACCGCCGATAAGTGGCTGATTCTCTTGGCTCTCCTTGTTATTGGAAGCGCTTGTTCCACAATTCTTGGAATCGCTTTCTCCAATGTTCCAAAGAGCGGCCGGGGCGCATCTGCAGTCGTTTCGCCCGTTGTGATTGTGCTGCAGTTCTTTAGCGGCGTCTTCTTTATCTTTACCGATCTCCCGCAGTGGATGCAGCAAGTAGCTGCAATCTTTCCCTTGAAGTGGATGACACAAGGGGCTCGCTCAGTATTCTTACCAGATTCATTTGCAGCGCAAGAAGTTGCTGGCTCTTGGGAGACTGGTCGCACCTTTGCCATCATCGGCGCTTGGTTAGTCGTGGGGCTTATCTGGGCGATTCGCAGCTTTAAGTGGGAACGACAGTGAAAAAACTATCTCTCTTCGTCGCTATAGCTTTGATTGCTTCCTCAAGTAGCGCACTCGCTGAAACGAAGAAGCCAACGCCTACCGCCAAGAGCACGGTAAAGGCGACAGCTAAGCCAACAGCCAAACCGACTGTGAGCGCAACACCTGCGGCTACTGCCAAGGCGACAGTGAAACCAAAGCCGAAGCCGAAGCCGAAACCGAAGAAGACAGCGCGCAAGAGCCCATCACCAAAACCAAAATGGCCGCCTGCTGGCTTTGCAATTGAATCAGGTGTCTATGCAAAGGTACCAACTAGCAAAGAGTTAATCGGGATTCTCTCGGCTCGCAGTACTTTGGCTTCGCAGGTAGAAGCGTGTACAAAATTTGTATGTGGTGCGGTGCTTGTCGCCGCTGAAACAGGATGCCGTTGGTGGGAAGTAAATTCTCGAGTTTATGGGCAGGAGAGGAGCGTCATTGGCTCACTTCAGACAATCTCTGGAGCATCAAAACCTAAAGAGATTAAAACCATTATCTTGATCTCACCTGAACCTTTGGAATCTCTGGAATACATCACTGGAATTGAAGTGGTCTGCCATCAAGAAGAGAAGCCTTCTGGTTTCCCATCCGTAACCTTCACAAAGGCGCAGAGCTAATGCTGGGCGGCACCAACAACTATCTCTTCTTTATGAGCTTGGCAGGTTTTCCTGTCGTTCTATTTCTTATTGTGATTCTCAAGTGGGCCACCAAGCCAGGCAAATCTCTGATTGCTCGTCAAGTGATACCAGGTGGCGAGGGTGATTACGGATCTCTTGTAGCCGTTGCCAGCCCAAGTAATCACATTGAAGGCGAGATGTTACGACAGAAGTTGCTCGCAGTAAAGATCAGAGCAACGCTTACTCAGACCAATGATGGTCCCCGCATATTTGTCTTTCCTGAAGAAGAGAGCGCAGCTCGCGCACACCTCAAGAGTTTCTCTTAGCGGTTAGCTCCAGGAACCCAGAGCTGATCACCAATCTTCTTATTGGCATGACGAGCAAGAACAAAGAGTAGATCTGAGCAACGGTTAAGGTACTTAGCGGTCAGTGGATTTACTCCGCCGCCAAATGCGTGAATTGCTGCCCAAGTGCAACGCTCTGCGCGGCGCACAACAGTACGAGCGACGTGTAAGTGTGCGGCCGCCGGTGTTCCTGAAGGAAGTACGAATGAACGGAGCGCTTCTAGATCTTTGTTATAGAAATCAATCCGCTCTTCCAAGTAAACAATCTGTGATTCGAGTACGCGGAGTGGTTCAAATGCTGGGGCGTCTACGACCGGAGTACAGAGATCTGCTCCCACATCGAAGAGATCATTTTGAATTCGCACCAAAAGTGCGCGCACATCATCGGCTAGTTCATCAGTAGCTAGGACAACTCCGATGGTGGAGTTGGCTTCATCAACTGTTGCATATGCTTCAAGACGAGGATCGTTCTTTGAGGTGCGGCTCATATCTCCAAGTGAGGTAGTGCCGTCATCGCCTGTCTTAGTGTAAATACGCGTTAAATTAACCATGTCCGTAGCCTATAAGTAGTATTCGGATATGGCATCATCGAAAGCGGAAGGCTTAGACCGCTTCAGAATCACTGGCGGATGCCGCCTCCAGGGCGAGGTCAGCGTCACTGGGGCGAAGAATTCAGTCCTTAAGTTAATGGCAGCATCCCTGCTCGCAGTTGGCACAACCACCATACGTAACGTTCCAGATATTGCCGATGTGGACATCATGGCAGATCTACTTACCCGCCTAGGTTGCGCAGTAAAGCGCGGTGATTCGACGGTCACAATCGATGTTCCGCAAACACCACAGTACCGCGCAGATTATGACTTGGTACGCAAAATGCGCGCATCCATCAATGTGCTCGGCCCACTTGTTGCTCGTGTTGGCAAAGCTGAAGTCGCTCTCCCTGGTGGGGATGCCATCGGTTCACGAGGTTTAGATTTTCATATCAAGGGTCTGGAATCCCTAGGCGCTAAAGCACATGTCGAACATGGCTATGTCATCGCTGAAGCTCCAAAAGGTCTTGTCGGAACTTCTATCGAGCTTGATTTTCCATCAGTAGGTGCAACTGAGAATTTAATGACTGCTGCAGTTCTTGCTAAGGGTACAACTGTTATCGATAACGCGGCCCGCGAACCAGATTTAGTTGATCTTGGTGAGTTTCTTATTGGGATGGGCGCAAAGATTGAAGGACTTGGCACTCCCACAATCACCATCTATGGTGTCAAAGAACTGAAGCCAACTGACCACACCACAATTACCGACCGCATCATCGCTGGTACATGGGCCTTTGCAGCGGCCATGACTCAAGGAGATATCACCATCCACGGAGGACGCGCAGATCATATGGAAGTGATGCTAGAGAAACTCACCTCAGCAGGAGCAATCATCACTTCAATACATAACGGAATTCGCGTACAGATGAATCAACGTCCGAAAGCTATTGATGTAGCAACGCTTCCCTATCCAGGATTTGCCACCGATCTGCTGCCATTTATCATCGGCATGAATTCAATCGCCGAAGGACATTCAATCGTCACTGAAAACGTCTTTGAATCGCGCTTTATGTTCGTCAATGAATTGATGCGTCTAGGCGCTCAAATCACTGTAGATGGCCACCATGCCTCTATCGACGGTATTCCACAGCTATCTGGAGCACCTGTCGAGGCAACCGATATCCGCGCCGGTGCGGGTCTGGTCTTGGCAGCGCTAGTGTCTGATGGAGAAACAACCGTTGATGGCGCATTCCACATCGATCGTGGTTATCCAAACTTCGCCGAGCAATTAGTAAGCCTCGGCGCATCAGTTACCCGCGAATAATTTATTCGTTTTAGTTAGAAAGCGAATCCTCTTGTCGCGAGCCGAAGGCATCGCGAGACGCCCGGAAGGGCGGCGAAAGGCGATGAGCGTTAACTAAAATGAAGAAGTTCGCCGACTGATTCAGTAAGAATTGATACGCGGTCGTTAGAGACTGATAAGAAGCCTCCGCTGACGTTAAATTCCTTAATTGATCCATCGGAGCTTGTAATGCTGACAGCTCCGTCGACTAGTACGCCAAACAAAGGTGTGTGGCCTGGAAGAACTCCAAGTTCACCTTCTGTGGTGCGAGCTGAGACAAATGTTGCCTCGCCTGTCCACACCTGTTGGGTTGGCGATACTAGTGCGACGTTAAGAGCCATGGTTTAGTTCTTAGCCAATTCTGCAGCCTTGCGCTCAACATCGTCGAGGCCACCGCACATGAAGAATGCCTGTTCTGGAACGTGGTCATACTTTCCATCAGCGAGTGCTTCAAAAGCTGCGATTGTGTCTGCAAGTGGAACGAATGAACCATCGATACCAGTAAAGACCTTCGCCACGAATGTGTTCTGTGACAAGAAGCGCTGGATACGACGTGCACGACCTACGAGAACGCGGTCATCTTCTGACAATTCATCGATACCGAGGATTGCAATGATGTCCTGAAGATCCTTGTAACGCTGCAAGATTTGCTTAATGCGGTTAGCAACACGGAAGTGGTGCTCGCCGATGTAGCGAGGATCGAGGATACGAGATGATGAATCGAGCGGATCCACAGCTGGGTAGATACCAAGCTCTGAAATCGGACGAGACAACACTGTAGTTGCATCCAAGTGGGCGAATGTTGTGTGTGGAGCTGGGTCGGTGATGTCATCTGCAGGAACGTAAATTGCCTGCATAGATGTAATCGAGTGACCACGTGTTGAAGTGATGCGCTCCTGAAGCTGACCCATTTCATCGGCAAGTGTTGGCTGGTAGCCCACTGCAGATGGCATACGGCCAAGAAGCGTTGATACCTCAGAACCTGCCTGAGTAAAGCGGAAGATGTTATCGATGAAGAGGAGAACGTCCTGCTTCTGAACATCGCGGAAGTACTCAGCCATTGTGAGCGCTGAAAGCGCAACACGAAGACGCGTTCCAGGTGGTTCATCCATCTGACCGAAGACCAAGGCGGTCTTATTGATAACGCCCGTCTCGGTCATTTCGAGGAACAAGTCGTTTCCTTCACGAGTACGTTCTCCAACGCCGGCGAATACAGATACACCACCGAAGTTTTCAGCTACGCGATAAATCATTTCCTGGATAAGAACTGTCTTACCTACACCTGCACCACCGAAGAGACCGATCTTTCCACCCTTTACATAAGGTGTAAGTAGGTCGATAACTTTGATACCTGTTTCGAACATTTCAGTCTTTGACTCAAGCTGATCGAAGGCAGGTGCGTTACGGTGAATTGACCAACGCTCCTTGATATCAAGTGATGATGTTGGAACGTCAAGGGATTCTCCGAGAGTGTTGAAGACGTGGCCCTTTGTGACATCACCAACTGGGACAGAGATTGCTGAGCCAGTGTCTGTTACTTCAGCACCGCGCACCATTCCATCTGTAGGTTGCATCGAGATTGCGCGCACGAGGTTGTCACCAATGTGCTGCGCTACTTCGAGGGTCAAGGTACGAGTAGTGCCACTCATGGTGGTCTCTACGTGAAGCGCGTTAAAGATCGATGGCATTGAATCCGCTGGGAATTCAATATCCACCACCGGTCCAATAACTCGGGCTACGCGGCCTTTACCTGTTGCTGACATCATTCACTCCCTGCACTAGCTGAGGCCAACGCATCTGCGCCGCCAACAATTTCACTGATTTCCTGGGTAATTTCTGCTTGACGGGCAGCGTTCGCAAGTCGGGTAAGCGACTTGATTAACTCATCAGCATTGTCAGTTGCTGACTTCATAGCGCGACGACGAGCAGCATGCTCAGAGGCAGCTGATTGCAACATCGCGTTGAAGATTCGGGCTTCGATATAGCGAGGAAGAAGTGCGTTAAGAACTTCTCCTGGGTTAGGTTCAAATTCATATTCTGGAAGGATTCCAGATACTGGTGCTTGATCAGATTCAACAACTTCAAGCGGAATCATGCGCTTAGCTGTTGCTTCTTGAGTAAGCATGGAACGGAACTTTGTGAAGATGATATGAATTTCATCGACGCCAGTCTCGCTCTCTGATCCTTCCAAGAAAGCCTTAAGAAGAGCTTCTGAAACTTCCTTAGCGTTTTCATATGTTGGATTATCTGAAAAACCTGTCCATGATGCGGCAATAGCGCGATCGCGGAACTTGTAATAGTTAAATGCTTTGCGACCTACTAGGTAACTAGCAACAGAGAGCCCGCGCTCACGAAGTAGAGCGCCAAGCTGCTCGCCTTCCTTAATTGCATTCGTTGAGTAAGCACCTGCCATACCGCGGTCTGCAGAGATAATGAGTACTGCTGCGCGACGTGGGTTTGGACGAGGTGTAGTCAACGGGTGGACCACTGTTGAATATGAAGCAACAGCAGATACCGCACGAGTTAACTCATTTGCATAAGGGGTCGATGCAGATACGCGTTGTTGCGCCTTGACGATACGAGAGGCGGAGATGAGCTCCATAGCCTTCGTAATCTTCTTGGTCGCTTTAACGGAACGCATCCGTCGGCGATATATGCGGAGTTGAGCACCCATGGGTTACTTCTTCACCGCCACGATCTGCTCTTGGAGTTCACCCTCGAGTGGATCTTCTTCGTTCTCAGCTACTGCTGTTACGGATGATTTAAAGATCTTCTTAAAGTCATCAATTGCAGCCTGAAGCTTTGCAACTGTTTCATCTTCGAGAACCTTCGTCTCAGAAATTGTTGTCATGATTTCTTTGCGCTCACGGCCAAGGAAGTCGATGAATTCAGATTCGAAGCGACGAATATCTGCAACTGGGACAGAGTCAAGGTTGCCCGTTGTTCCTGCCCAGATTGAAGCAATCTGCTTCTCAAGTGAGAACGGTGAGTACTGACCCTGCTTCAAGAGCTCGACCATACGTGCACCGCGCTCTAGCTGAGCCTTTGATGCTGCATCGAGATCTGAACCAAAAGCTGCGAATGCTTCGAGCTCACGGAACTGTGCAAGGTCAAGACGTAAACGACCAGCAATCTTCTTCATCGCCTTAGTCTGCGCAGAGCCACCAACGCGAGAAACTGAGATACCTACGTTAATCGCTGGGCGTACGCCTGCGTTGAAGAGGTCTGTTTCAAGGAAGCACTGTCCGTCAGTAATCGAGATAACGTTTGTAGGAATAAATGCTGAAACGTCATTTCCCTTTGTTTCAATGATTGGCAAGCCAGTCATTGAACCGCCACCGAGTTCATCGGAGAGCTTTGCGCAACGCTCGAGAAGACGTGAGTGTAAGTAGAAAACGTCTCCTGGATACGCTTCGCGGCCTGGTGGACGACGAAGAAGAAGTGAGACTGAACGGTATGCCTCAGCCTGCTTGGAGAGATCATCAAAGACGATAAGGACGTGCTCGCCGTTGTACATCCAGTGCTGACCAATTGCAGAACCGGTGTAAGGAGCGAGGTACTTAAAGCCTGCTGGATCTGATGCAGGGGATGCAACGATTGTTGTGTACTCCATTGCGCCGGCTTCTTCGAGTGCGCCCTTTACAGAAGCGATCGTTGAACCCTTCTGACCAATAGCGACGTAGATGCACTTAACCTGCTTCTTCTTATCGCCTGTGAGCCAGTTTTCGCGCTGGTTAATAATTGTGTCGATTGCAACTGCAGTCTTACCTGTCTGACGGTCACCGATGATGAGCTGGCGCTGTCCGCGACCAATAGCTGTCATCGCATCGATTGCCTTAATACCTGTTGCCATTGGTTCTTTAACAGGTTGACGCTGAACAACTGTTGGCGCCTGAAGCTCTAATGCACGACGTGCATCTGGCTTGATTTCGCCTTTGCCATCAATTGGTCGACCTAGTGGGTCAACAACGCGACCGAGGAATCCATCACCGACAGGAACGGAGAGAACTTCACCTGTACGACGTACAGAGGTTCCTTCTTCAATTCCTGCGTAATCGCCCAAGATAACAACACCGATTTCGCGCACGTCGAGGTTAAGTGCGAGACCTAACGTTCCGTTCTCGAACTGAAGTAGTTCGTTAGCCATTGTTGAAGGAAGTCCCTCAACGCGAGCGATGCCATCGCCTGCCTGGCTAACTGTTCCGACCTCGTCACGAGCCGCGGTGCCTGGATCGTATGACTTAACGAAGTTCGCTAAGGCATCCCGAATTTCATTCGGTTGGATCTTGAGCTCTGCCATGAGTTTCCCCTTTATTTGTTTCCAACAAGAGCGCGTCCGGCTCCTGCAAGTCGATTTGAAATACTGCCATCTACAAGTTCATCTGCAAACTTCACGGAGACTCCACCAATAAGTGTTGGGTCTACCTGAATATTGACGCGAATTGGTTGCCCTACCTGCTTTTCAATAGCTTGGGCAAGACGCACTTTCTGTGTATCTGTAATTGCTACTGCAACGCGGACATTCGCGATCAAGCGGTTGCGGCGATTAGCTAGCGCGGAGAGATAATCAGCGAATCCAGCTTCGATGCTACGTCCACGCAAACTTGTGACGAGAGCTGCTGCCAATCGAACTGTTGATTCAGAAGCTCTCTTACCCAAGACATCAGAGACGAGCGTTGACTTTGCTGAAGTAGTTCCTGGGCCCACTAGCGCCTTGCGAAGCTCAAAGTTTTCTGCAATTACGCGTGAGATCTCAAAGAGTTCATCTTCAACGCGATCAAGCTCACCATTGATATTTGCTGCAGTTCCTTCTGCTTCGATAGCTAGTTGTTCCAGAACATAAACGACGTCTCCACCTGCTGACCAACGTAGCGTGGCTACTTCGGTAAGTAATGTCAGAGCGGCGCTTCCTAGAGTCTTTCCGAAGAGATCCTTCACCAAAGTTCCCTTTGAGGCTGCATCGCGAGACATATCTGCAAAGGCGCGACGAAGTGGGACATTTGATGCCAGCACCTCTGCCGCTAAGAAGAGTTCAGATGAGAGTTTCGCTGCGCTGTCAGCTGTTGCGCCCTTTACGGCAGCATCAAGCTTTGCGCGGGCAGCCACAAGTGACTGACGGCTACTTCCTCCGAGGTGGATTCTCATCTTCTTCTTTCTCTACTTACTCTTCTCGAGATCTTCGATAAAGCGATCAACGATTCGTGATTGACGCACTTGATCATCAAGTGCTTCTCCGACGATCTTTGACGCGAGTTCAACTGCAAGTGCTCCTACTTCGTTGCGAAGTGAAGTTATTGCCTGTTGACGTTCAGCTTCGATGGAAGCATGAGCGGCAGCGGTAATGCGTGCTGCCTCATCTTGCGCCTTAGTGCGGAGCTCTTCCAGAATCGCAGCGCCTTGCGCGCGTGCATCTTCACGAAGTTTGGCTGCTTCACCCTGTGCAGAGGAGAGTTGTTCGTTGTACTGAACAAGTGCTCTCTGCGCTTCGAGCTGCGCCTTTTCAGCGCGCTCGATTCCTCCTTGAATGGCTTCAGTGCGTGCTGCATATGCTTTTTCAAACATAGGCACGACTTTGCTCTTCAAGACTAGGAACAAGAGTGTGAAGGCGATGAATCCGACGATGACCTCAGAGGTATGAGGAATCAACGGATTGAGTTCTCCGCCTGCCAAAAGATTTAATGGTTGCATTTTTTCTCCTTAGAGAGTTACCAGTATTTGTGTGTAGTGATAACCGATTAGAGAACGAATGCGAGTACGAGGCCGAAGAGTGCGAGAGCTTCTGCCATCGCGAATCCAAGGAATGCGATTGGCTGAAGGACGCTGCGTGACTCAGGCTGGCGAGCAACTCCGCTGATGTACGCGGCGAAGATCATGCCTGTTGCGATTGCAGGTCCGATTGCAGCAATGCCGTAACCGATGACGTTAAGTGAGCCTGTCATGTTTATACCTTTCTTGCTTGAAGAGGCGTAGTTACCTCTCCAAAGTTAGTTGTTAGTGCTCGTCGGCGAGAGATCCGGCGATATAGAGGGCGGTCAGGAGGGTAAAGATGTATGCCTGTAGGCACTGGACCATAAACTCGAAGAAGGTAAGTGCGATTCCCATGGTGAATGCAAACGGGCTCACAAGTTTGAGTCCGACCACACCCTGCAAGAGATGTTCTCCTCCGAGAATAAAGACCAAAAGTAGAAGGTGTCCTGCAAACATATTTGCAAAGAGACGGAGCCCGAGTGTGAATGGGCGGACAATAAAGAAGGTTGCAATTTCGATAGGTGTCAGCAGAACGTAGATCGGCTTTGGTACACCCGGCATAAATGCAATGCCCTTGAGGTAGTGGCCTAACCCTTGCTTCTTGACGCCGACATAGTGATAAACCAGGTAGGTAATTATTGCGAGCGCATAAGCAAAACCAACTCGAGAGAAGGTTGGGAACTGCAGCATCGGCACGATACCGAACCAGTTATTGACTAGTACGAAAGTGAAGAGCGTAAATAGGTAAGGAACAAAGCGCATGAATTCAGGGCCAAGAACATCTTTAGCAAGCCCATCGCGGATAAATCCGTAGACGCTTTCGCCGGCAAACTGCATCTTGGATGGAACCGTCGCAGCTTTACGTGAAGAGATAATGAAGAAAACGGAGATGAGAATTACTGAGACAAATGCCAGAAGGATTGGTTTTGTAAACCAAGAGATATTCTCAAAGATTGGAGGGAGGACGAAGTCGTTGGCGCTTGGTGGAGTGAATCCTTCACCTTCTGCAGCAAGACTGACAAACGTGCGCACGCACACTCCTTGAATATTGAGTAATTAGCAGATTTGGTGCTCTGGGGAGGAAGCAGGGCAACCTTATGGGGAAAACCTGCTCTCTGTGAAATCGAGTTGGCCACCCCACGGGTGGGGCTCATCACTTCCCCTATGCGGGCGAAAGTAGCCCAGCTAGCTCACTTTCAGGCTGACGGATGGTGAAGATCCAGCGCTCAAAGGGGCCACTGGCAAAGGTCAGAACGCAGCCCCGGCTGCGCCCCTTCATCGCCACGAAATCCTTATATCCCTTGCCGCGCAAGGTCCCTAGTAGGACGACATAAGGGAGTGCTGTTCCTGGCGCTCGGATACCTCGTAGCGAATCTGAACCCCAGAGCTTCTCGACCGACTCAACGCTCTTGAGTTCAGAGCGCAGCGCGCGCGGAGATGTGTGTAGCGCTCCCATCTTCTCCCAGAAAGAGAGTTGAAGAATTAGCTCGTCGCCATCGATTACAACCTTTGCCATGTACCAACTCTAACTGACAAAAAGAAGAGCCCGCCTGCGAATTAACGCGGACGGGCTCATCTCTATAAATGAGTTATCGAGGAATCTCGACTTCATCAAGACGAACAGCTTCACCTGAACCTTGCTGATCAAATGGAGTGAAGTCATATTCATCGTAGGCTGCATAGACCGCTGCCTTTGCTTCTTCCGTTGGCTCAACTCGGATATTGCGGTAACGGGCAAGGCCTGTACCTGCAGGAATCAACTTACCGATGATGACGTTCTCCTTAAGACCGAGAAGTGGATCTGACTTCTCAGAGAGCGCAGCGTCTGTAAGTACGCGAGTTGTTTCTTGGAATGAAGCCGCTGACAACCATGATTCAGTTGCAAGTGATGCCTTGGTGATACCCATAAGTTCTGGGCGACCAGATGCAGCCTTGCCACCGGTTGTCACAACGCGACGGTTTTCAGCTTCAAAGCGACCGCGTTCAACGAGTTCACCTGGAAGCATTTCAGTATCGCCAGCTTCAAGAACTGTGATGCGCTTGAGCATCTGGCGAACGATTACTTCAATGTGCTTATCGTGAATGCCTACGCCCTGTGAGCGGTAAACAGATTGAATTTCGTTAACCAAGTGAACCTGAGTTGCACGTGGTCCGAGGATACGAAGTACCTGCTTTGGATCAATTGCGCCGACGACCATCTTCTGGCCTACTTCAACGCGTGAACCTTCTTCTACAAGTAGCTTCTGACGGCGTGTGATTGGGTAAGCAACTTCTTCGCCACCATCATCAGGTGTCACGATGATCTTCTTGCCCTTGGCATCTTCGCGGAATGACACAACGCCAGCAGCTTCTGCGATTGGCGCAACACCCTTTGGTGTACGCGCTTCGAAGAGCTCGACGATACGTGGAAGACCGTGAGTGATGTCATCACCTGCAACGCCACCGGTGTGGAAGGTACGCATTGTGAGCTGTGTACCTGGTTCACCGATTGACTGCGCTGCGATGATTCCGACTGCTTCACCAACTGCAACGAGTTGGCCTGCAGCAAGTGAGCGACCGTAGCAAGCTGCGCACTGTCCGACCTTGCTATCGCAAGTAAGAACTGAGCGAATCTTTACTTCGTCAACGCCACCAGCAATAAGCGCATCGATAACGCGGTCACCAAGATCTGAGCCAGCCTTAGCAAGTACTTCGCCATTGACTTCAATATCGTCAGCCAAAGTACGGCCGTAGACAGAAGTTTCAACGTGATCGTGCTTAACAAGGTTGCCAGCTTGCTGACGAAGTGCGATTGGAAGTACGAGACCACGATCGGTTCCGCAATCTTCTTCGCGAATGATTACATCCTGTGCAACGTCGCAGAGACGACGTGTGAGGTATCCAGAGTCAGCGGTACGAAGCGCTGTATCTGCAAGACCCTTACGTGCACCGTGTGTAGAGATGAAGTACTCAAGAACTGACAAGCCTTCACGGAAGTTGGACTTAATTGGGCGAGGAATAATTTCACCCTTTGGGTTAGCCACGAGTCCGCGCATACCTGCAATCTGACGAATCTGCATCATATTTCCGCGAGCACCTGAATAAACCATCATCCA
>JAIXPU010000070.1 GCA_027486075.1 Streptomycetaceae bacterium
AGAGGCAAAAAAGTGCCAGGCATTTGAAGGGCCAGTAGGAGAAGTCCTCCCCGAATCATGGGCTTGATAACGAAGAATAATCCGATTACCGCCTCCCAGATACCAAGAATTGGAATAAATACGTCAGGGTTAAACCAATATATCGTTTTAGTTATCAAATCATTAGCTGGACTTTCACCAAAAACCTTAAGTAATCCAAACCAAATAAAAGTTAGACCAAGCGTTAAACGTACGGCGGCGATGCTCACGGACGATAAAAAATAAATTAATTTTTGATCTAAACGTTCCAACTGGGTCAAACGAAACCATTTCATATCTATGACAGTACTTCACTCATGTTTGATTTGCCATTCAGAATAAAACTACTCGATATTGGTGTGGTAGCTGTGACTAACGGCACAGAAAATGGAAGAAGAAGATTCATTTAAGAACGTGTCAGCTTGAAACTACGTTCCGCGCCAAGCCTGTCTTAAACAGCTTCTTCCGATAAAGTCGTGGTACCTTTTTTCTCATGGGCCAGGTCTCGATAGGACGAAACAAGGTTGCCGTTTTTGCGACGATTTTGCTCGCCATATTGTCGACTGGAATCGCATTTTTAGCCCATAGCCATGAAACCCAAGTTAGTTCTGACTTGCCTGCAACACACGTCCATAATGCGAGCAAGTCAACTCCAGTAATTGAAAATCTGCAATTGACTGAAAAGGTTTATTCTGAAGAAAATTTGATGGGCGGGGCGTGTGGAGCGTTATTCATAGTTGTACTCCTGTTGGGTAGAAAGTACGCACTCCGATTTAGAAAACTTCATGGAACCAACACTTCAATAAATTATTGGTCCAATGTATTGAAAGAGAAATCTAATCTGACATTCACTTACTCTCTCACTCGATCTCAATTGGGGATTATCCGCATCTAATTATTTCTCGAAAAAAAGTCAAGTTACATAAATTCGAGAAAAGGATTACTCATGATCAAAAAATTAGCTTTATTTGGCTTTACTATTGCTTTAGTTATTGTTGCTCAACCTGCTTATGCAAATTCGCATGCAAGTAAATTAACATCTCTGGGGATGAGCGAAATCATGTTTGCCCAAGGGATGATTCCACACCACCAGCAGGCAATCGAAATATCTAACATCGCTCTGAGACAATCAAAAAACTCAAGTGTTAGAAAGATTGCTTCACAGATAATCAAGGCCCAAAAACCTGAGATAAATCAGATGCTGTACTGGCTCGCTGCAAAAGATGCCCCAATAGAGATGGGACACGATATGAAAATGAGTGGAATGCTTTCCGAAGCCAAGATTGCAGAAATGAAGAAGTTGACTGGAAATCAATTCGACTTACCTTTTTTAAAAGCAATGATTGAGCATCACCAAAGTGCGTTGGAGATGCTTCTCATGTTGAGTAGTTCCAAGAATTCTGAGGCCAAGGGTTTGGCAAATTCAATACGTGCCGTGCAATCGAGCGAAATTTCCTCTATGCGGATTCTCTTGAAGAATCTTCAAAAGTAGATACGGGAGGAACTACCGAATGAAGCGATTCATGGCTTTGGTCATTGCTATTACTTTTTTATTTGAACCTAATATTACGTGGGCTGCACCAACTGTTTCAGCCGCTCAAAAAGAGGTCGATAGATTGAGAACATTGGCAGCTGAAAAGTATGAGGCGGCTAATGAAGCAACAATCAGGATTGCAGCCCTCGAGCGAGATACCCAATCACTAAGGCAACAAGAATCGTCTGTAATAGCTGACCTTGTTGAGGCAAATAAAGTGCTTGGGAGAATAGCCGTGCAGAGTTATCAAAGCTCGGGATTTGGCAAAGGCCTCGAACTCTTATTGAGTAGCGACCCAACAAGGTATTTAGCTGACGCATCACTACTAGATGTCGTTGGTACTAGATATTCAACTGAAATTCGAAAATACATGCAAGCAAAACAGAGGGTCCAATCCTCACAGTTGGTGATTGCAGATCGATTAACACTTGTAAAGGCCGAGAAAACGAAACTCAATCGAGAAGTTGTAGCTGCCAAGAATGCACTCAATAAGGCAACTAAGATTCTAAATTCTCTCAAGAGAGAGGACAGGGAGCGGCTTCTAAAGGATGAATCGAAAAGAGAGAGCAAAATTCTTAGAGATTCTCAAAAATATGCTGCGAGCTTCGTGGGTGACAATTCAAGATCTTCGATAGCCCTTAAGTATGCTCTAAATCAAATTGGCGATATCTACGTATGGGCCGCGGCCGGACCTACTCGATGGGATTGCTCTGGGCTCACAATGCGGGCCTATCAAGAGGCTGGTGTAGCCCTTCCGCACTCCTCGCGCATTCAAATCAAGTACGGAAAACCGATTGCTTTTGGCTCAGTGAAGCCAGGAGACTTACTTTTCTTTGGTAATCCAATCAGCCATGTCTCAATGTATATGGGCGGGGGGAAAATGGTGCAGGCTCCACGTCCGGGTAAAAAGGTCGAAGTTGTGCCTTTCACAAAAATGTTTGGAAGAAAACCATTCGTGGGAGCCCGCAGGCTATGAAACAGAACGGGATCCATCGCAGACTTACAATTTTTGTTGCGCTAGTTGCACTCACCTTCACAACCCCAGAAGCATTCGGCAGTAATCACAAACCAACTCTTGCCCAAATCGAAGCTGCCAAAAAGCTCGAGCTTGAGA
>JAIXPU010000062.1 GCA_027486075.1 Streptomycetaceae bacterium
GCTAGGGGAGCTACAGATGGAACATCGTCACTGCTAAACACGAAGGACCATCCTTCAACTGCGCCATCTTCTATATCTACTGTTGGGCCTGTCATGGCCGCCTTCCATTCGGTTGCACCTGGGGCTGCTTGAAAGTATCCCCAGTAGCGCCAACCTTTATCTGCAGCCTGTGCTGCTGGCATAGTTATTGCCTGCGAGAGTGCGAGAGCAATACTCATCGCAATTGTTATGTATCTGCTTTTCTTCATGTGTGGAACTCCTGTGTTAGGAAGTCTCACAGGGGTAGCTCGCTAGCGCTCGGCTAAAAAATAAGCCTAAAACCTTTGGACTACACCCCGCAAACCTCGGCGGGTGTTGGTCAAAAACAAGTGGCATGCAGGTAATCCGACTTAAATAGCGCCATCTCTTGAGAATTCTTTCGAGAGTATGGAAACGATTCTTACGGTTGCGGGTCAGCGTCGGAATTTCACCGAACTTCCCCTACAAGCCACCTATGAAGTTGTAAGCCAAGAGAACCATAGTGGTTGGGTGTTGGCAACTCACCACGCCCGCCATAGGGTACAGATATGGAATATAGACGCCTCGGTAGTACTGGAATGTATGTCTCTGAAATTTCCTATGGAAATTGGATTACACACGGTTCTCAAGTTGAATCTGAAGCAGCGATTAAGTGCGTTCGAGAAGCGCTTAGCCAAGGCATCACTACCTTTGACACCGCCGATGTCTATGCAAATACAAAAGCAGAAGTAGTTCTCGCTAAAGCACTCAAAGGCGTTCGCCGCGAATCCTACGAACTATTTACCAAGGTGTATTGGCCAACTGGCCCAGGAAAAAATGATCGCGGACTTTCTCGTAAACACATTATGGAGTCATGCCACGCGTCGCTGAAACGGCTCAATACCGACCACATTGATCTTTATCAGCTCCATAGATTTGATTTCGAAACCCCTCTAGAAGAATCTCTCAGCGCACTCGATGATTTAGTGCGCCAAGGCAAAGTCATGTATGTCGGATTCTCCGAATGGACTGCAGAGCAGATCGCTCGTGGACTCAAGATTCAAGATCAACGCGGCTACAACCGATTTGTCTCTAGTCAACCGCAGTACTCAGCGCTTTGGAGGGTCATTGAAGCCGAAGTTGTTCCGCTCTCTCAACGCGAAGGAATCGGACAGATTGTCTGGTCTCCTATGGCGCAAGGAGTCTTGACGGGTAAGTACCTTCCGGGAAAGAAAGCTCCAGCTGGATCGCGAGCAACCGATAAGAAGAGCGGCGCAGCGATGATCTCGCGATGGATGAAAGATGATGTGCTTGAGGCCGTGCAATTGCTTAAGCCAATTGCAGAGAGCGTTGACCTATCGATGTCTCAACTTGCTTTGGCATGGGTTCTGCAGAATCCAAGCGTTTCTAGCGCAATTATGGGCGCCACAAAACCGGCGCAAATCCGGGATAACGTCAAGGCATCTGGAGTGAAGTTGCCTGCTGAGGTAATGAAGGCGATTGATGGGGCAATTGGAAAAGTCGCAGAGCGCGATCCAAAGAAGAATGTCAGTCCTAACCCAAGGCCTTGATAGAAGTTAGATCGAATCCCCGGGGCTTACCTGTGGCTTAGGCATGCGCATACGGCGCATCTGAGTTGAACGAAGCCATCCGTACATTCCGATGCCCTTGAACTCTCCACCTGGAAAACGTTCCGCAGCAGCAGCTTTGATCTTGCGACTGAGGAAGATTCCATCAACGACTGAAATCAAAAGAACTCCGTACATCAAGGCGATGCTTCCGAGTTGAAATGCTGGAAGTGGGACGAGAGTCATGATCAGTACTGCAAAGATAATTGGCAGAAAGTACTCGCCGATTGAACGACGGGTATCTACATAGTTACGAACGAATCTCTTGACGGGACCTTTGTCGCGGGCCGGAAGTGCGTTCTCATCTCCGCGCATATAGGCAGCGCGAGCTGTGACGCGAGCGGCGCGAGAAGCTTCCTTAGCTCGCTTCTTCTCAATCTTTGTGGATGCAGGTGCGAATGATGCAACCTTGCGAGCAGCCTCTGCCTCTTTGCGCTTTGGAGTAGGACGTCCTTTTTTACCTGCTTCAGTCATGGCGCAACTATAGGGCGAGCATCTGGTCGAGGGCTAACTTCGAGAAACGCGCTACACGTTCATCTACCTTGATGTGATTGACGATATGGCCTGCCAGTACTGATTCCATCGCCCAAACCAGGTGTGGCAGATCGATTCGGTTCATGGTTGAGCAGTAGCAGACGGTCTTATCGAGAAAGACGACTTCTTTATCCGGGTTATTGGCAGCTAGGCGCGATACAAGATTGAGCTCTGTTCCTACTGCCCACTTACTGCCTGGCGCGGATTGAGAGACAGTTTGAATAATCTTTTCGGTACTACCAACAACATCGGCTGCAGTGACTACATCGTGGGTGCACTCAGGATGCACAATGACATTGACTCCCGGCACTCGAGTGCGAACTTCATTTACTGAGTCTCGTGTGAAGCGACCATGAACCGAGCAGTGACCTCGCCACAAAATGACAGTCGCATTCTTAATCTCATCTTCAGTCAGACCACCCATAGGTTTCCAGGGGTTCCAGAGAACGCAGTCATCGAGGGAGAGGCCGAGCGAAAGAACTGCCGTGTTGCGCCCGAGATGTTGATCAGGCAGGAAGAGAATCTTGCTTCCCTTTGAGAGCGCCCATTCCATAGTCTTTTGCGCATTGGAAGAGGTGCAGATAGTTCCGCCATGCTCACCAGTGAAACTCTTGATCGCAGCCGATGAGTTCATATATGTAACTGGGATCGTTGTCTCAGCAACGCCAATTTTTTCTAACTCTTTCCAACATTCTTGCACCTGGGATGCTGTTGCCATATCTGCCATCGAACAGCCGGCTGCTAAATCTGGAAGTATTACCTTCTGCTGTGGTGATGTAAGAATGTCGGCGCTTTCAGCCATAAAGTGGACGCCACAGAAGAAGATGAATTCTGCTGACTTTTGCTCAGATGCTGCTTGCGCTAATTTGAATGAGTCGCCAGTGATATCTGCGAATTGAATAACTTCATCGCGCTGGTAATGATGGCCCAGAATAAGTGCACGAGAGCCGAGCCCTGATCGCGCAGCAACTGCACGTGCGACAAGGTCAGGATCGCTCGCTGCCGGTAGCTCGCCGGTGCAGGAGACCCCACGCTCCGAGGCGAGGTCGCGCCCTTGCCCAAGGACGAGCAAATCCTGCAACGAGATGGTCATGGCCTAATTCTCCTGTGTTTCGGTTCGCATCGGCAACCTGACGTGGCTATCCTTTACGCATGACTACTGAAGCATCAACATCTGTCGACATCACAACAGGTATCACTCTCACCGATGTGGCGGCTGCGAAGGTTGCAGCCCTTCTTGCTCAAGAAGGACGCGATGATCTCTATCTTCGCGTTGCAGTTCAACCAGGTGGTTGCTCAGGGCTTCGTTACCAGCTCTACTTCGATGATCGCAATCAAGAGGGCGATATCGCTCGCTCATTTGGTGCGGTTAAGGTAGTTGTAGACAAGATGAGCGATCCATATCTCATGGGCGCAAGCATCGATTTCGTGGACACCATTGAAAAGCAAGGCTTCACAATTGATAATCCAAATGCAGGCGGTTCATGCGCGTGCGGCGATTCCTTTAGCTAACAAGTACTCAGCCATCATCGCCTGTAGTTAGATACGGCCTATGAAAATAGGTGTGGCAGGTTCAGTCGGGTTAGACCATCTCATGACCTTCCCGGGCAAGTTCACCGATTCTTTAGTTGCTGGCTCACTTGAAAAAGTCTCACTCTCTTTCCTCGTTGATGGACTCGATGTCCGTCGCGGAGGATGCGCTGCCAATATTGCATTTGGATTAGGCGTACTAGGGCTCAATCCCATCTTGATTGCAGCCGTTGGAAAAGATTTTGCTGATTACGATGCTTGGCTTACTCGCCATGGTGTAAATACATCTCATGCCTTGGTTTCTACCGAGCAGCACACTGCTCATTTCACAGTAACAACAGATACCGAGCTCAACCAGATTGCATCTTTCTTTCCTGGTGCAATGTCTGAGGCTCGCAACATCGAACTCAAACCCATTATGGATAAAGTCGGCAAATTAGATCTCTTAGTAATTTCTCCAGATGACCCTGAGGCAATGCTGCGCCATACTGAAGTAGCGCTCTCTATGGGAATTGCTGTGGCAGCTGATCCTTCACAACAGATGGCGCGCATGAGTGGGGATGAAATCAAGAAGCTCATTGCGGGCGCAACCTATCTCTTTATGAATGAATATGAACTCGCGCTAGCTATCCAAAAGACAGGCTGGAGCGATCGCGAGATTTTGGAAAAAGTTACCTACCGCGTTGTTACGCAAGGCGCTGACGGTGCCCGCGTTGAGAGTAAAGATGGAACATTTATCAAGGTCCGCTGTGCAAAAGAGAAGGCGAAGATTGACCCCACTGGAGTGGGTGATTCATTTAGATCAGGTTTTGTAGCAGGACTTGCTTGGGGCCTGTCGTTAGAGCGTTGCGCGCAATTAGGTTCGATGATTGCAACCTACGTCATTGAAACCACCGGCACCCAGGAATATCGATTTACGCGCGATGAATTTTTAGCTCGATTTCTTGAAGCTTATGGCCAGGATGCATCCAGCGAAATAGCAGCGCACTTACCGGCTTAAGAAATAGCCTGAGAAATGGCTTTCTTTAACGAATCGATTTCGCTCTTTGTCACTCCGTGATGAAGGGTCAATCTCACGTGACCGGTAGTCGGATATCCCATGGCCGCTAAGACATGGCTCGGTTGAAGATCAGCTGCTGAACAGGCTGACCCTGAATCAATATCATTTCCACCTTCGGCCAAGGTACGCACTAATTGTTCGCCCACAATTCCTGGGATAGATAGAGAAATCTTATGAGGCAGCGCCTGTGTGTCAGCTGCCACCACCGAAATGCCAGCCATGCCTGTGAAGGACTCGATCAGGTAGCGACGCATCTCGGCATCCTCTGGTGCGAAATTCTCTAAGGCTATGGATGCTGCAATTAGTAGTGGGAGTGAGTATGTACCGGGCGATTTAATTGGAGCAATTCGCGGTAACGGATAGGTATAGCCAGAGTCGTTGATTGCAAAGATGCCAATCCCTGAAGGACCTGCCCATGATTGCGCATCAAATAGCGCAGTCGACCAATCTTCTGGAAGTGGTAATCGTGGGCCAGAGGCCGTTGCGTCGACAGCAATCTTTACTCTATGTGTGGGGAGGAACTTCTGAATTATTCCTGTCTCACCGTTTGCTAACTGAAGTGAGATCACTGTGTCATCGGGCAAATTAGTAGCGCCGCTAATCTGGCCATTGCTATCGACTTCCATTTCTTGCACTGGACCAGAATGTGCGCGGGCGATTGCGCGGATTTTTCCTTTATCGATAGAGGCGTAGGCAAAGTTCTGAGTAGGGGATAAGAGACCAGCGATGGTAAGGAAGTGCCCCAAAGCTGGCTCACCTATGATTTCTATTGCATCTGGGCGAAGACCGAGACGGTTGCCAATATTTTCTAGCGATTGATTCTTCAGGATTGCAGCGCGCGATGAGCTCTGCGAGATCTTCTTGGGATCTGCCCAGCCTTGGTCAAAAGCGGCTAATAGAGCCGCTCTTGCGGCAGGATGGAGCGGGCTTTCTGAGGTGAAATTTCCTGTGACACGAACCACCGAACGAACGCTACTCGCTCGGGCGAGCACATGCACACCGCACCACTATCCTTAGCCCTATGCCTCATACTCCGAGCAGATGGCGCTCAGTCCGAGCGGCCGCCGTACTCGCACCTCTCGCATTTGTACTGAGTGGATGCTCATTCGATACAAAGAATATCTCCGGTATGGGATTTCCCAAGGATGCTTCAAGCGTCAATGACATCTCGATCTCACTCTGGCAAGGCGCTTGGATTGCCGGAGGAGTAGTTGGTGTTATCACTCTCGTTCTCCTTCTGTGGCCAGCTGTTTTCCACCGCGCATCAGCGAGCAAAGGTGAGTTTCCAAAGCAGACCCAGTACAACATCCCTGTTGAAATTCTCTACACAGTAATTCCATTCATTATCGTTTTTGTACTTTTCTATTTCACAGCAATCAAGCAGACTGAAATTGTTGATAAGACATCACCTGTCAAGCATGAGATCTCTGTCAATGGCTTCCAGTGGTCATGGCAATTTGGTTATCCAGAGGCCGGAGCTAAGGCGATCGTTACTGGAACACCAGCGCAGCCACCAACCTTGTATCTTCCACAAGGCGAGAAAGTTCGCTTCACTTTAACTGCAACCGATGTAGTCCACGGATTCTGGATCCCGGCATTTATGATTCAGATGCAGAACCTGCCAGGTGAAACCAATAAGCTGCAATTCACTGCAAACAAGTTGGGTGAGTTCCCAGGCCGATGCAACATTCTCTGTGGACGAAACCACTCTCAGATGCTCTTTAAGGTCAAAGTTGTAACTCCAGAGCAGTATCAGAGCTATCTTGAATCATTGAAGGCGAGCGCAGCATGACAACATTTGCAGAACGTCCAACGATTGCCGCCCCCCGCCAAGGAGTTCAAAAAACTTCGCTGGGTAGCCAGTTTGTAAAGACCATCACCTCTACGGACCACAAGCGCATTGGGTATATGTACCTAGCAACCTCATTCGCATGGTTCCTTATCGGGGGCGTTCTCGCACTCTTCATCCGCGCCGAACTCACTCGCCCAGGTATGCAATTCATGAGCGTCGAGCAGTACAACCAAGTTTTCACAATGCACGGAACGATTATGTTGTTGATGTTTGCCACGCCGCTCTTTGTTGGCTTTGCAAATGTCATCATGCCTCTGCAGATAGGAGCCGCAGATGTGGCCTTCCCTCGCCTTAATATGCTTTCGTACTGGCTCTACTTCTTTGGTTCAATCCAAGCAACGATCGGTTTCTTAACGCCAGGTGGAGCGGCTTCCTTCGGTTGGACTGCGTATGCGCCGCTTTCAAACTCAACTTACTCTCCTGGAATCGGTGGGGATTTGTGGATCATGGGTCTGGCGATTTCAGGGCTAGGAACAATTCTTGGTGGCGTTAACTTCATTACGACAATCTTCACAATGCGTGCGCCCGGCATGACGATGTTCCGTATGTCGATCTTCTCTTGGAACGTATTGCTGACCTCGATCCTGGTATTGCTTGCCTTCCCACCGCTAGCTGCTGCTCTCCTTGGACTTGAATCTGATCGACTTTTCGGTACGCATATCTTCGATCCGGCCAACGGAGGTGCGATGCTCTGGCAGCATCTCTTCTGGTTCTTTGGGCATCCCGAGGTGTATATCTTGGCGCTGCCGTTCTTTGGAATCGCAACTGAAATCTTGCCGGTCTTTAGCCGTAAACCTATCTTTGGATACAAAGGTCTTATCGCTGCAACTATTGCAATTTCAGCGCTTTCGGTAGCAGTTTGGGCGCACCACATGTTCGCAAGCGGCAAGGTGCTTTTGCCTTTCTTCTCATTTATGACATTCCTTATCGGAGTTCCAACAGGTGTGAAATTCTTTAACTGGATCGGCACTATGTGGCGCGGCCACGTCACCTTTGAAACTCCAATGCTTTGGGTGATGGGCTTCCTCGTCACATTCCTCTTCGGTGGAATCACTGGAATTATCTTGGCATCTCCACCACTTGATTTTGCAGTGTCAGCCTCTTACTTCGTTGTCGCTCACTTCCATTATGTTCTCTTCGGTACCGTGGTCTTTGCGATGTTTGCCGGCTTCTACTTCTGGTGGCCGAAGTTCACAGGACGCATGCTCAATGAAACCCTTGGAAAGATCCACTTCTGGACTCTCTTCTTCGGCTTCCACATCACATTCCTTATCCAGCACTGGCTTGGCATCAAGGGTTTCCCACGTCGCTACGCGGATTACCTTTCTACCGATGGCTTTACTGAGATGAATATGATTTCTACGGTCGGATCATTCCTTCTTGCCCTTTCAATGATTCCATTCTTCGTCAACGTCTGGATTACACGTAAATCACCAAAGGTCGAAGTTGATGACCCTTGGGGCTACGGTTCATCTCTCGAGTGGGCGACATCGTGCCCACCACCACGCCATAACTTCTTATCAATGCCTCGCATTCGCTCTGAACGTCCAGCATTTGATCTCCACCACCCACACATCAAGACAGAAGGCCACTAAGCATGAAAGCTAATTGGAAACTCTTCACCTTCCTTGCAATCTTTTATGTGGCTATGACTGTGGTTTATTGGGGTGTTGGCGGGGAACCTGTCGGTATCACCGGAATGACTCTGGCTGCATGTCTTGCTGGAATGGTGGGCTTCTATCTCTGGTTTACACAAAAGAGAATTGGCGTTGCCATTCCTTCAGATAACGATGATGCCGAGATTGCAGATGATGCCGGCGAACTTGGCTTCTA
>JAIXPU010000042.1 GCA_027486075.1 Streptomycetaceae bacterium
GGTGTATTTGCGGTTTATCCACTCTATGAATTAGTCCGCATGTCTTTTATGCGGACAGAAGTTTTTGATGGTGAATTTCTCTCTGAATTTAATGGCTTAGATAATTTTAGAAAAATTTCTGAGGACCCATTAGCTATTAATGCTATTAAGGTCACAATTATGTTCTCACTGCTCTGCGTGATATTTACATTGATACTCGGCGTAGCTGGAGCAATTATGGTTCAAAGCTCCAAGATCTTTAAAAGTTTTGCCCGCAATATTTTCGTCTGGCCCGCTGTAGTTGCTCCAGTAGTTGTCAGCGTAATGTGGCTTTTGATCCTGGATCCCACAGTGGGTCTGGTGAACAAAATATTGCAATCTGTAGGTGCGCAACCTCAAATTTGGCTAGATAGCAAAACTGGCGCATTTATCTCTGTTGTTGTCGTAGATGTTTGGCACTGGACGCCGGTGGTATTTCTCTTTATTTACGCAGGATTAAATGGAATCAATCAAGAGATCATCGAGGCATCTCGTGTAGATGGCGCATCTGAGCGACAAATAATAAGGAGAATCATTCTCCCAATTCTTTTACCTACGATTGCTGTAATTGCACTCTTAAGAACAATTATGAGCATCAAAGCTTTTGATGAGATGTACCTTCTTACGAAGGGTGGCCCCGATGGGGCAACCTCTCTGATTAGCCTTCACATTAGAAAAATATTTGTAGAAGTCTTGGATTTTGGTTATGCCAGCGCTCTGAGTCTTTGCATCGTCGCCGTTCTTGGGGCCATCGTCGCCACTTCATACTTCGTACGCAAGAAGAAAAGAGTCCAAGGATGAAAACTCCAGTAGAAACAAAGAAACGAAAGTCCAATCTTTTACTGGAGTTAACTCTTCTAGTCGCCGTAGTTGTCACACTTATTCCGATAGTTTGGACAGTGATTTTGGCTTTTATGCCAAATAAGGCAATTATTAATTCAGGATTTGAATTTAATTTCTCTTTGGATAACTTTAGAACTCTTTTGCAGCCAACTCAGAATTTCCCTCGACAAGTGACTAATAGTTTGATTATTACTTTTGGTACCGTCTTTTTAACTTTGGCAATTGGTGCAGGTTCGGGATATTCGCTTTCAAAGCTTAAGCCACCTAAGTGGGCCACAATCCCTGTATTCATCATGGCAGCGTTTCTTCCCATCGTCCCGCCAGTAACGCTAGTACCTGGAATTTATGTCACGCTTACCAACCTAAATCTGCTTGGTTCAGTGACAGGCTTAATTCTGATTAATACAGTTTTCAATCTACCTTTTGCAATCTTGATGATTAAGTCATATTTTGATCAGATCCCTGAAGAGCTACGCGAAGCAGCGTTGATGGATGGAGCCTCTGAAAAACGCACCTTCTTCTCTGTCTTGCTTCCTCTTGCTCGCCCTGGTTTGGGTGCGGTCTCAATCTATGTCGCCATCATGGCGTGGAATGAGTTCTTGATGGGGTTGATTATGACTACAGGAGGAGACTCAGCGCCGCTGACAGTTGGTATCGCATCGCTAGTTCAGGATTATCAAATTACCTTCGGCGAGATGTCAGCTGCTGGATTTGCTGCTGCAATTCCAATCATTCTGCTTACCGCTGTAGCTAGCAGACAGATTGTGGCTGGCTTAACAGCTGGAGCAGTCAAGTCATGACCAATGTCGTTATTTTCCTCGCTGATGATTTAGGTTATTCAGATATAGGTTGCTACGGCGGCGAGATCAAGACTCCGAATATCGATTCTCTAGCCGCACGCGGTGTGCGCATGAGCAATTTCCACAACACTCCGCGCTGCAGTCCTAGCAGAGCATCGCTATTGACCGGCTTACACCCACATCAGACAGGTATGGGAATTCTCGCCAATGATGATTCAGCGAAAGGTGGATATACCGGAAAGCTCAACGACCGTTGTATTACTTTGGCTGAAGTTCTTAAAGAAGAAGGCTTCACCACTGCAATCCGCGGTAAATGGCATTTAACTCCGAGCAATCGCGTGCCAGATGATGCCTGGCCTACCAATCGCGGCTTCGATACTTTCTGGGGAACCATGACGGGTTGCGGTACTTACTATCAACCAGGAACGTTGACTCGTGGCACAGAAAATATCGATCACGAGGCAGATCGAGAAGGCTTCTTCTATACCGATGTGATCGCAGATCAATCAGTTGATTTCCTAAAGTCGCATAAAACTGAGAACCCCGATAAACCATATTTTCTCTATGTTCCATTTACTGCGCCCCATTGGCCGCTTCATGCGCGCGAGGCGACGATTCAAGAGTATGACGGGGTCTACGAAGCCGGTTGGGATAAGTTGCGTGAAACTCGACTCAAGCGTCAGAAAGAGCTGGGTCTTTTACCTGACTATTTGGAGTTAAGTCCACGTGATGAAGGCGTCCCTAGCTGGGAAGATGAACCAAATCGCGAGTGGCAAGTGCGTCGCATGCAGGTGTATGCCGCGATGGTCACTGAGATGGATCGGGCGATAGGACAAATTCTTGATCAAATCCGCGCCAATGGCGATTGGGAAGATACTGTCATCTTGTTTATGTCAGATAACGGTGCATCGGCAGATCCAATGCCGCTTGTTGAACTTCAATACTGGCGTGAGCGTAGTGACATCCTGAAAAAGAAGACTAAAGATGGTCGCGATGTCCGCATTGGAAATGACCCGCTGACAATGCCTGGGGGAGAAGATACATACCTAAGTTACGGTCGAGGCTGGGCAAATCTCTCCAACACCCCATTTAAACTCTTTAAGTTATGGGCACATGAAGGCGGAGTCGCTACTCCATTTATTGCCCACTGGCCGCAAGGAAATCTTCGCACTGGAGAAATTTTCGAACAGCCATTCCAACTTACAGATGTAATGCCAACGCTGCTTGAACTCCTTGGAGCGCAATACCCAAGCAATCGCGCCGGTGTACCACTGCCACCATTAGCTGGACAGAGCATGTTCGGTACATGGAAGGGTGCAGATATTGCCAACCCAACTCTCTGGTGGGAGCACTGTGGCAATGCCGCAATCCGTAGCGGTAAATGGAAATTAGTTCGCCAATATGACTGCCCTTGGGAGCTATACGAGATTGAGACAGATAGAAGTGAGCTCACAGATTTAAGCGCTAAGCACCCTGAAGTTGTCCAAGAACTCGCAGCCAAGTGGGAAGCAATCGCA
>JAIXPU010000071.1 GCA_027486075.1 Streptomycetaceae bacterium
AGGAGTAAATGTCACTCCAGCTGTTGCAAGACCTTCAACGGTGTTACGACCAAAGTCATCTGTCTGGTAGACGATACCGACTGTGTTCTTTGAGAACGTTTCCTTGATGTACTTTCCTAGAATCTTTGCTTCAACGGTGTAAGTACCGAGACCACCAAAGGTTGTTGGGTACTTCTTTGGGTCGGTGTAGAAACCGCTGTATCCGCTATTTACGAAGAGGTCAGGAATTCCACGACGGTTAATATCCTTAATAACAGAGATATGTGTCTGGGTTCCAACTGATCCAACCATCGCAAAAACTTTATCTTTGTTGATCAAAGCAGATGCAGTCGAAACTGTAAGTCCAGCGCGGTAAGCATCATCCTTGACTACCAACTTGATGTTGCGTCCGTAGACTCCACCCTTTGAATTAACATAATCAAAGTAGGCGCGCATTGCGTCATCTACCTTGTTATAGCCAGGGCTGGCTGGTCCCGTTTGTGGGAGTTGCATTCCTAAAACAATTTCAGTGTCACTCACACCCGGTGTGCTCGCACCTTGCGCTGGTACAGCTGTAAACGCCATAGCGCCAGCAAGTACAGCAGCAACGGAGGCGACTAGCCCGCGTGATGGTTTAGACAGAGATGCACGATTTCTCACTACATTCACTCTTTCTCTTTTGTCAGTTTTCGCAGCCACACCTCACGGCCCGACTGCCACTAGCCCTGACTGGGCTAGAACGGTGCCACTTTAACTGAAGGTGAAGTTAAAGTGAATAAAAGAAAGGCAGACGCGCTCAAATCACACGTGGGGGTTACTCAGTAGTTGGGCTGAAGGGGAGATTTATAACGTTTATTTATGCTTATGAAGATGAGATCCGCCAGCCACACCGGCAGGGTTGATGACCACAGTCAAGATGAGGAGCAGGCTGGAAATGAGGGCTGGCATAAAGTTAGAAACTTGCTCGCTCAACTCAAAGTTGTCGAGCACTAAATCAATCCAATCTGGCAGGAAGACAACAATCACTGTGCCGATAAAAGCGCCGAAAATACTGCGGATTCCACCAAGTACAGCTGCGGTGAGCAAGGTAAGAGAGAGCGCAACTGGATAGACACTTGGACCAACTAGACCGCGCAACCCATAAAGCGCACCGGCAAGCCCGGCAAAAATCGAGGCGATGATAAAGACATAAACCTTCTGACGTGAATAGTTAACTCCAGTCAGCGCTGCAGCGGTCTCGTGATCGCGAATAGATTTCCACATGCGACCCGTACGCGAGAGAAGAAGATTTGATGCGAAGAAGAGCGCAATTGCAGCAAATGGAAGTACAACATATAGCTGCCACTCTTCATATGTTGGTTCGCCAAAGAAGTTGGAAAACCACGATGGCGGATAGCCAACATCAACCGGAAGGCCCTCATCGCCCTTAAAGACAGACATAAAGCGATTAGCAATTGTTGGAATCGCCAGTGCAATCACCAAGGTGGTTCCTGCTAGATATGGTCCAGAAAGTCGGGCTGCTGCAATTCCCAGCAGCGCTCCTGCAATACCTGCTCCAACAATTGAAGCTGGTACTGCAATCCACAATGAAATCGAATAATTGGTCATGAGCAGAGCAGTGGTGTAACCACCGACAGCCATAAGCGCTCCTTGGCCAAGAGAAATCTGACCTGAGATTCCGGTCAAGATAGTGACAGAGAGAACGCCGATAAAGTAGATCAAGACAACTGCAAGTTGAGCCTGGTTATATGGCTCAAAAGTTGAGCCGATGGCAAGTATGGCGATTATGAAAAATATGGTTCGTCTAAAGCTACGACGAATGATTGATGGGTTCTTTGCAGTGCTAGACACGACGTGAATCCTTTCCACCCAGAATTCCTCGCGGTTTTACGATCAAGACAATCAGTAGAACTGCAAGAATTGAAAGGAATACATCTTCTGGAGATAGGTAGAAGGTGACAAAGGAGATCACGAGACCCAGTATGAATCCGCCAAGAACGGCACCTGCTGGGCTGTCGAGGCCACCAACTACTGCTGCGGTAAAGCCAATGATCAGAACTAAATCAAGAGTATTTGGCGATAAGTTTGAAGTCGGTGTTATAAGTAAGCCTGCAAGAGAAGATGCAGCACCTGAAATTGCCCAACTTAGAGTGCGAGTGAAGTTTGTTCTAATTCCGCTTAAGCGCGCCACCTCTTGATTGAGCGCAGTAGCGCGCATAGCAAGACCTACTCCAGTCTTCTTAAAGAAGATAGTTGTCATGGTTAAAGTAGCTAGAACGATTGAGATCACAAAGACATCGAATGAAGTAAAAGGCATCACGCTACCTGCCACTGTGAATCCTTCTTGCGCTGCAGGTGCTGGGAAGCCGCGCTCTTCAGCGGCCCAGATAATTCCAGCGAGCGCCTGCAGAACGCCCAAGATTCCAAGAGAGGCAATAACAGGGATGGCGGCGCGCATCGATTCGCTACTGAGCAGCTCAGTCTTCTTCTTATTCGAAAGTGGACGCATCACCAAAATATCTAAGAGTGCGCCCAGGGCAGCTCCTGCAAAGAGTGCGACAAAGAAACCAACCCAGTAAGGATTTCCATTTTGAATCAGAGTTGAAGCAATATAGGTACTAAACATCGCCTGCCCCATCTGGGCAAAGTTAACGACGCCTGCACCGCGCCAAACAATGACAAGACCAAGAGCTACCAGCGCATAGATCGCGCCGCGCGAAGTTCCAGAGAAGAGCGCTGCTAGAAATGTATCCACTAGTACCCCAAATATGCAGCGCGAAGAGTGGAGTCAGCTTTGAGTTCAGCTGCCGGTCTATCGGCTACAACCTTTCCGAGCGCTAAGAGAACGCCATGATCTGCAACGCCTAAGGCGGTATTGGCATTCTGCTCAACTAAGAGAACCGTTAAACCTGTTGAGCGACATAAGGTGTTGACGCAATCAATAATCTGCTCGACCACAAGTGGAGCCAAACCTAAAGAAGGCTCATCAAGGAGAAGAAGTCTTGGGCGCGAGACAAGTGCACGGCTAATTGCCAACATCTGGCGTTCGCCACCAGAGAGCGTGCCAGCTAACTGCTTACGACGTTCTTGCAGCCTAGGAAAGAGTTGGTACATCTCTTCAAGGGAAGCTGCCACATCGCTCTTATGAGTTCTGCGGCGAAAGAGTGAGCCCATATTGATATTTTCTTCAACGCTTAGCTCTGAAATAACTGCGTGACCTTCAGGAACATGTGCAATTCCTGCGCGGACAATATCTTCAGGTTTGCGACCAACAATTGATTGGCCTTCCCATGTGATTGAACCAGATGTTGGGCTTTCGAGCCCTGAGATGGTGCGTAAGAGCGTGCTCTTTCCTGCGCCATTGGCTCCGATAACAGTTGTAATTTTTGACTCTTGTGCAGACATAGAAATGCCATCAAGTGCAATTACAGAGCCGAAAGATGTTGTGAGGTTCTCAATCGTTAACATCAAGAAGCTCCTAACTGATCGTTGCCGCTCTGGCTAGAGGTTCCGAGGTAGGCAGCGAGAACTGCTGGATCGCGCTTGACTGTG
>JAIXPU010000097.1 GCA_027486075.1 Streptomycetaceae bacterium
ACAACTACGCGGTCTTCAGTGAGTGAGAGCGCATATTGATTGTAGGTATTCGAGAAGAAGAGAACTTCTATGGCGCCTTCGAGATCTTCCACATTTACAACAGCCCACGAAGCGCCTTGGCGAGAAACTTTACGCTGAATACCGGTGATGAGTCCGCCGATAGTGACCACACCATCTTGCGGGCCATCTTCAAGGAGTTCTGAAATCGACATATCAGTGTGAGAACGCAAAACATGTTCGACGCCCAAGAGTGGATGATCTGAAACGTAGAGCCCGAGCATCTCGCGTTCGAAGGTAAGGAGAGTTGATTTATCCCATTCGGTATTTGGTATTTCTATATCTAACCCTGCGACCTGCGAGATGGTGTCGCTGCCGAAGAGATCAAACTGACCGATGGCTTCAGCACGTTTGGTCTCGATGACAGAATCAATCGCTTCGAGGTGGATTGCCATCAAACCTTTTCGGGGATGAGACAGCGAATCAAACGCTCCAGCTTTGACCAACGATTCGATGGTCTTCTTATTGCAGACATTGGCATCGACCTTGGCTAAGAAATCTCCAAATGAGGAATATGCCCCCTTGCTCTGTCGCGCTGCTTTGATCGACGCAACTACGCCTTCTCCTACATTTCGAATAGCGGCTAAGCCAAAGCGGATATCAACACCGCGCGGGGTGTACTCAGCATCAGATTCATTGACATCAGGTGGCAACACCTTGATTCCCATGCGACGACATTCAGAGAGGTAGAGCGCTGATTTATCTTTATCATCGCGCACACTCGTTAAGAGCGCTGCCATATATTCCGTTGGATAATTTGCTTTGAGGTAGGCGGTCCAGAATGAGACAACGCCGTAACCGGCGCTATGTGCTCGGTTAAATGCGTAGTCAGAGAATGGAATAAGAACTTCCCAGAGACGTTTGATGGCGGCAACTGAGAAGCCATTTGCCTTCATGCCAGCTTCGAATGGGATGTACTCCTTATCGAGAATCTCTTTATTCTTCTTACCCATCGCTTTACGAAGTAAATCTGCGCGTCCCAAGGTAAAGCCAGCAACCTTTTGGGCAATCGCCATTACCTGCTCTTGATAAACAATGAGTCCGTAGGTATCACCAAGAATTTCATTGAGCGGCTCAGAAAGCTCTGGGTGAATTGGTTCAACTGGCTTTCGACCATTCTTGCGATCGGCGTAGTTGTTATGTGCATTCTCGCCCATAGGACCTGGGCGGTAGAGCGCAATCACCGCAGAGATATCTGCAAATGAATCTGGAGCCATGCTTCGTAGAAGTGCGCGCATCGGCCCACCATCGAGTTGAAAAACGCCGAGAGTGTCACCGCGCGATAAGAGCTCGAAAGTTTTCTGATCGTGGAGTGGAAGATCTTCAAGTACTACATCTATGCCCTGATTCGCCTTGATGTTGAGCAGCGCATCATCGAGTACAGAGAGATTTCGTAGCCCTAAGAAGTCCATCTTAAGAAGGCCCGTCGATTCGCAGGCACCCATATCGAATTGAGTGATGATTGCGCCATCTGCCTCACGTCGGTGAATTGGAATTACATCGAGAAGTGGTTCACGAGAAAGAATGACGCCCGCGGCATGTACTCCCCACTGACGTTTAAGGCCCTCTAAACCCTTAGCTAAATCAACTACGCGCTTGGAATCGGGGTCGCTTTCGTAGAGCTGTCTAAATTCGCCGGCTTCGCCATAGCGAGAATCTTTTGCATCAAAGATGCCTGAAAGAGTGATGTCTTTACCCATCACTGAAGGAGGAAGCGCTTTGGTCAGTTTCTCACCGATTGCATATGGGTAACCAAGAACGCGTGTTGAATCTTTAAGAGATTGTTTTGACTTAATTGTTCCGTAAGTGATGATCTGCGCTACGCGATCTTCACCATACTTTTCAGTGGCGTAACGAATCATTTCGGAGCGGCGACGTTCATCAAAGTCAAGATCGATATCGGGCATTGAGATACGTTCTGGATTTAAGAAGCGCTCAAATAAGAGACCGTGTTCGATGGGATCGAGCCCAGTAATTCCAAGCGAATAAGCAACGAGTGATCCTGCAGCAGATCCGCGACCAGGACCTACTCGTATTCCAACTTTCTTGGCATGGCCCACCAAGTCGGCAACAACAAGGAAGTAACCAGGAAAACCCATATTGGCCATGACATCAAGTTCGTAGTTAAGGCGTATGCGGTATTCATCGGTGGCGCGATCGCCTAACTTTTCGAGGAGCCCTCTTACTGATTCCTTGCGAAGCCAAGAATCTTCGGTTTCACCTTGCGGCACAGGGAAGGCAGGAAGCAAATTCTCATTTTCGCGAAGCTTGACGCTGCAACGCTCTGCTATGAGAAGGGTGTTATCGCAACTTTCAGGGATCTCTTTAAAGAGCTCGCGCATCTGCGCCGGGGTCTTGAGATAGAACTCATCATTATCGAATTTAAATCTCTTAGGGTCTGCCAAGGTTGTACCCGATTGCACGCAGAGCAGCGCAGCATGGGCTGCTGCATCCTCGTGATGTGTGTAGTGCAGATCATTAGTTGCAAGAAGTGGAAGTTTTAACTCTTTACCGAGTTTGAGAAGATCTGCCTTAACGCGGTTTTCGATATCAATGTCATGGTCCATGATTTCAAGGAAGAAGTTATTTGCGCCGAAGATATCTCGGTAATCGCTGGCAGCGCGTAGAGCTTCACGATAATTTCCCATGCGGAGTCGAGTTTGAATCTCTCCACCAGGGCAACCAGTCGTTGCAATCAAACCATCTGCATAGCGAGAAATGAGCTCGCGGTCCATGCGGGGCTTGTAGTAATAACCTTCGAGAGATGCCAGCGATGAAAGTCTAAAGAGATTAGCAAGTCCCTGGTTGTTCTCGGCGAGGATTGTCATATGGGTATATGCGCCACCACCAGAAACATCATCTTCGCCACCATCGGCCCACTGCACGCGCTTCTTATCGAAGCGGGATTCCGGAGCGACGTAGGCTTCAATGCCAATGATTGGCTTTACGCCCGCTTTAGTTGCTTGCTTATAGAAATCAAATGCTCCAAAAACATTGCCATGATCTGTCATCGCAATCGCGGGCATTTCTAGTCGAGCTACTTCATTGACTAGATCTCCGACGCGCGCGGCACCATCGAGCATCGAGTACTCGGTATGCACATGTAAATGTACAAACGAGTCGTTCGTCGATGCCCGTGAAGCTGAAAGATCTTCAGATGACATGGTGGCGCAAGATTAGCGCCTAAGGCAGAACTGCCTCGGATAGCAACGCCAGAGAAGCCTGAAGGTCAGGTGGATATGGAGCGCTGAGAACTAATGGAAGTGCGCTGACTGGATGGTTAAAGCGCAGCTCCAGGGCATGTAGCCAAGGGCGAGACATCCCCATCTTCTTTCCAAGTACGGGATCTGCGCCGTAAGTGGTATCACCAACAAGTGGATGCCCAAGCGCTGAGAAGTGAACGCGAATTTGATGAGTGCGTCCGGTTTCAAGTTCTACCTTTACAAGAGAGACAGAGCGGTAATACTCAATCACTTCATAATGCGTGATGCTCTCTTTGCCAGTGGCAACAACGGCGAAGCGATGGTCTTCTTTGGGGTGGCGATCAATTGGAGCATCAATTGTTCCGGTCGCCGGATCCATATGTCCTTGCACCAGTGCGTGATAGGTCTTCTCTATCTCATGGTTACGGAACATATCTTTCAACTTCAAATAAGCCTTATCAGTCTTCGCGACAACCATTAAGCCTGAGGTGCCCACATCGAGGCGGTGAACTATGCCAGCACGCTCTGCTGGACCTGATGTCGTGATTGTGTAACCCGCTGCCATGAGCGCACCAACCACAGTTGGACCCATCCATCCTGGACTTGGATGTGCCGCACACCCGATGGGCTTATCAATAACAACGATATCGTCATCGTTAAAGATGACAGTTAACCCTTCGAGAGGCGTCAGTGGGATTGGATCTTGATTTAATTGCGCAGGCATTAAAACTTCAATCAATTGCCCTGCTGCAACACGATCTGATTTCTGCATCGCTTTATTACTGGTCGTGATATCGCCATCCTCTAATAGCTTCACGATTGCGGTGCGAGAAAGACCTAATACTCGAGTAAGCGCGCTATCAATGCGTTCGCCGGCAACGCCTTCTGGAACGCTCAGTGTGCGCAATTCTCTTGTCATGAGTTCCTACTGTACCTGTGTAATGGGAGGGACATTTCGCATTGTTTGGATAAAGGCGAGAAGAGCAGCAGTCGAGATAGCGATATCCGCGATGTTAAAGATCGGCCAATTCGGTATCTGAATCCAATCAATGACATGTCCAAGAAAGAATCCAGGCTCGCGGAATACGCGATCTGTGAGATTTCCGAGCACTCCCCCGAGAAGCAGTCCAGCGCAGATCAACCAACCGCGGGATGAAATACGCCCTTCAAATCTGATAATCGTTGCAACCACGGCGACTGCAAGAAGGGAGAAGATAAGTGTGAATCCACTGGCAAAACTAAATGCTGCCCCTGAATTCTTGAGCAAGGTGAATTGTAAGAAGGTTCCAATTACTCGTTGTGGGTCGGAGGAGAAATTTGAGAGCGCCCAAGTTTTAGTTGCGTAATCGATGAGCCAGATAGTTAGCGCAATTAGCCAGATAGAGCGAGTCTTGCCAGAGTAGAACTTGGGGCGCACCTTAGCGCCGCTCTTCCTTCTGCTTACAAATCATGCAGAGCGTTGCACGTGGAAACACCTGCAGACGAGCTTTGCCAATTGGCGAACCACATTCTTCGCACATGCCGTAGCTCTTGTCATCGATACGAGCAAGTGCGCGTTCGGTTTGCAAAACCATATCGCGAGCATTAATCACAAGTGACATCTCATGTTCGCGCTCGAAAGTTTTTGTTCCGGAGTCAGCTTGATCATCGCCTGCTCCTTCGCCTGACTCTGCGATGAGTTCATTCATCTCTGCTTCAACGTTGGCAAGTTCGGCGCGAAGTCGTTCAAGATCAGTTGCAATCTCAGCGCGAATCGCCTTCAGCTCAGCAGCAGACCAAGGCGCTTCATCGCTGGATGCTGTTACAGGAGTAGGTGCAGCCTTTATAGGCTTAAGAGGTGCAACCTTCTTACCGCTCTTTACTGGGCGAGGTGGAGGCGGCATTACCAATCGACGTTCTTCAACAACAGGGGCTGCAGATGGAGCCACCACAGTTGCTACTGAAACGGTCTGAGACTTTTCATCAACGGTAAGAGTTGTCTTGCCAATCTTGGATGGAAATGGACGTCCGGGAGCTTTCTTTACTGGAATCGATTTCTTAGCCGGCGCCTTCTTGGCAACTTTCTTAGCTGCAACTTTCTTAGCAGGTGCCTTCTTGGCAACTTTCTTCGCCAGGGCTTTCTTAGCAGGAGGCTTCTGGGCAACTTTCTTCACTGCAGCTTTTTTGGCAGGAGCCTTCTTAGCAGCTACTTTCTTCGCTGCTTTCTTGACTACCTTTTTTCCTGGCACGCCGCGCACCTTATGCGTTTTTCCTCTCGTAACCAACTCAGCCACGCATGGTTTAGACTTAGTCCTGCAGGACCGAGCAAGAAAAGTGCGTAGATGAGGCCATCACCTTCGGAGCACGTCAGAAGATCCGCTTAAGCGGGGTAGAGCTGACCAAAAGTTCGGCATAAATAAGCGGCTCCTTCGCACATATCGTGCCGGGTGCAAGGCGGGTGGTACCGCGAGCTCAGATACGAGTTCGTCCCTCCAAGTTCTTTTGATGCTTGGGGGATTTTTTATGCCATCACCATTTCGTGCAATTAGCGCACAGATTGATCTGCCTGCAATGGAGCGATCAATCTTAGATTTTTGGCGTGAGAATCAAATCTTTGCAGCGAGTACGCAATCGCGTGCCGCCGGAACTCCTTGGACTTTCTATGAAGGACCTCCCACAGCAAATGGAATGCCTGGCACTCACCACATTGAAGCGCGCGTGTTTAAAGATGTCTTCCCTCGCTATCAAACAATGAAGGGTAAGTACGTAACCCGCAAGGCCGGTTGGGATTGCCACGGTCTGCCAGTTGAGATTGCAGTTGAGAAAGAGTTGGGATTCTCAGGCAAAGGCGATATCGAAAAATATGGAATCGCAGCCTTTAACGATAAATGTCGTGAATCAGTTACCCGACATGTAGATGCCTTCACTGCTATGACCGAACGAATGGGCTTCTGGGTTGATTTCGATCAAGCTTACTGGACGATGGCGCCTGAATATGTTGAGAGCGTTTGGTGGAGCCTTAAGGAGATTTGGAAGAAAGGGTTATTAGTTCAAGATCATCGCGTTGCACCATATTGCCCGCGTTGTGGAACAGGGCTATCCGATCACGAATTGGCACAAGGTTATGAGACCGTCGTCGATCCATCGGTCTATGTACGCTTTCCGATCACATCTGGTGAGCTAGCAGAGCTAGATGCATCGCTCTTAGTCTGGACCACAACTCCTTGGACCTTGGTTTCAAATACAGCGATCGCCGCCCACCCGGATGTTGATTACGTTGTCGTGAAAACGGTTGTAGAAGATAAATCCGAAGTTCTTGTCGTTGCCGAGCCACTTCTATCTGCAGTGGCCGGAGAACAGACAATCCTCAAGACTCTTAAAGGAAGCGAGTTAGAACGCACTACCTACAAGCGTCCATTTGATTACATCGAGATTCCAGATTCGCACTTTGTTGTTCTTGCAACATATGTGACCACTGAAGATGGAACAGGCTTGGTGCACCAATCCCCCGCATTCGGCGCCGACGATTTACAGGTCTGCCGCGCTTATGGTCTACCTGTAGTAAATCCAATAGCTCCCGATGGAAAATTCTTGGCTGATGTACCAGTGGTTAGTGGAATCTTCTTTAAAGAGGCGGATAAGCCGCTCGTTAAAGAACTCAAGGCATCAGGTGCGCTCTACAAGCATCTTCCATATGAGCACCCATATCCGCATTGCTGGCGTTGCCACACAGC
>JAIXPU010000094.1 GCA_027486075.1 Streptomycetaceae bacterium
CGTGATGGGGTTGACTGGCAAGAGCTGGCTAATTCACAGATTGATCTCTTTCGTGGCGATATGAGCGATCTTCATGTGATTCCACCAAATCATTACATCGGTGTTGTCGAAGCGATGCCATTGGTTATCGATGCGGTAACGAAATTGGATAACAAGAAGAGCACCTACTTGGTACAAGGTGATAAGTATTTTCGAGTTCATTCGGACCCGCAATTCGGCGAACGTTCCCATCTCGATGAAGTAACTGCTCTAAAGACATTCGCCGAGCGTGGTGGAGACCCACAACGTGAGGGAAAAGAGAACCCGTTAGATGCTCTGGTTTGGCTTACCTCAAAGCCCGAACAACCAACTTGGCCAAGCTCGTTCGGTAACGGAAGACCAGGTTGGCACATTGAATGCAGCGCAATAGCCCTGCACTATCTAGAACCTGATTCGAAATCAGAGTTTTCACTGGATATCCAAGGAGGAGGATCAGATCTGATATTTCCCCACCATGAAATGTCTGCGGCGCAGAGCGCTGTTATGACTGATAAACCATTTTCCCGTCACTATGTTCATGCGGGAATGATTGGGCTCAATGGAGAGAAGATGAGTAAATCTCTCGGAAATCTAGTTTTTGTTTCGCAATTGATTTCAGAAGGTGTAAGCCCGATGGCAATTCGCTGGGCGCTACTGAATCGAAGCTATCGCCAGGATGCAATGTGGTCAGATTCAATTCTTGCTGAATCAATTTCTTCGATAGATAGATTGCAATTGAATCTGGCAAAAATGGAGGTAGCCCCGACAGATGCCGTCATCACTGAGATTATCAAGGCCCTTTCTGAAGATATCGATACAGAACGGGCGCTGCGAGCTGTTCAAAATTGGATGGACGATACTGAGTCAGGTCAGAGTGGCGGTAACGCCGGTGAACTTTCCCGTGCGCTAGATACTCTCTTAGGAATAGCGCTCTAATTATTATTTATCTGTTTGCCTACGTAAGAATCTCTCAAGTTCTCGCGCGATAGATTCGCCGGTTGCCTCAGGTAAATCCACGGCATCCTTGCTATCTTCTAGCGCCTTCACATACTCGGCGACATCGCTATCTTCCTTGGCCAACTCGGTAACTTCGGCTTCCCATTCAATCGCCTCATCAGGTAGATCTCCTTGTGGAATTGAAATCTCTAAGAAATCTTCTAAAGCATTAACAAGAGCAAGTGAGGCTTTCGGTGAAGGAGAGTTCGATGAGTAGTGCGGGATCGCCGCCCAGAGCGAAATCGCATCGATACCTCGGCGGATGCACGAATCTTGGATGACACCGAGAATTCCGGTCGGGCCCTCGTACTTGCTTATCTCGACACCTAACCGCGTTGCAATATCTGGATGCGCGCCGCTTCCACTCACGGTTATGGGTCTGGTGTGTGGAGTATCTGCCAACATTGAGCCGAGTGTGATCACAAGATCAACCTCGCAGTCATCGGCAAGATCGAGTAAATCTGAGGAGAAAGTCTTCCATTTCATTGATGGCTCAACGCCACGAACAACGATGAAATCATGTGAAAGCGTTGGTGTTGCAAGGGCAAAGACTTGTGTTCCAGGCCAGGTGAGATTTCGAATACTTGAATCATCGACATAAACCGTTGGCCGATTGACCTGAAAGTCGTAGAACTCTTCTGGATCTACTTCAGCAATGAGTTCGGGAACAACATCAAAGGCAGGGTCGGTCCAACAACCCAATAAGTGCGAGGCGGCACCAGATGCTGCTTCTCCTGCGTCATTCCAACCTGAGAACGCGATAACCATCACTGGTGAGCGCAGAACTGGAATTTTCAGAATCTCCATATCGATACCTTAGGGTAACCTGCGCTCTGTGACGAGAGATAAGAGCCATAGCAACCCTGGGCTACTACGTCAGGCCCTCACCCAAAGAACTGTTATCGCCGATGGGGCAATGGGAACGATGCTGCAGGAAGCTGATCCCTCTCTAGAAGATTTCCAAAACCACGAGGGCTGTAACGAGATTCTTAACATCACTCGTCCTGATCTTGTTCGATCCGTGCATGATGCATACCTTGCTGTTGGGGTCGATGCAATCGAGACCAATACTTTCGGTGCTAACTGGGCAAACCTGGCTGAGTACGGGATAGAAGACCGCATCTACGAACTGGCTTTTGCTGGTGGAAAAATTGCCCGTGAGGCAGCAGATGCATTTAGTACTCCAGAGAAACCCCGCTTCGTGCTTGGTTCTCTCGGCCCCGGAACGAAACTTCCCAGCCTTGGACACACCACGTATCAAAAGTTGAAGGATGCTTATTACACGGCTTCAAAAGGTCTAGTGGATTCAGGAAGCGATGCGCTTCTGATTGAAACAACCCAGGATCTGTTACAGGCAAAGGCTGCTGTGAATGGAGCTCGTCTAGCCGTCACTGAATCCAATCGCGATGTCATCATCATCGCCCAAGTAACTGTTGAGACAACTGGAACGATGTTGCTGGGTTCAGAGATTGGAGCAGCGCTTAATGCGCTCGAGCCACTCAATATTGATCTCATTGGGTTGAACTGCGCAACTGGCCCAGCAGAAATGTCAGAGCACTTGCGCTATCTTTCCAAGAATTCTCATACAGCAATCTCGGTGATGCCCAACGCGGGCCTTCCTATTCTTGGGCCTAAAGGTGCCGAATACCCACTAGGTCCGGAAGAGTTGGCTACGGCACTAGAAACATTCGTCAACGATTACGGGATTACCTTGATTGGTGGATGCTGCGGAACAACTCCTGCGCACCTTGCCGCTGTCGTGGACCGTCTTTCAGGGCACGACGTTAAGAAGCGAGCCATCGAGATTGATCCAGGAGCGTCATCGCTCTATCAGTATGTTCCCTTTAGACAGGATAAGACCTATCTTGCTATTGGAGAGCGCACCAATGCCAATGGTTCGCGCGCCTTTCGCGATGCACTTGTCGCAGAAGATTGGGCAACGTGCGTTGAGATAGCCCGCGATCAGATTCGCGACGGAGCACATATGCTCGATCTCTCTGTTGATTATGTTGGTCGCGATGGCGTCAGAGATATGACAGAGATTGCTTCTCGCTTTGCAACATCATCCACCTTGCCCATAGTTCTTGATTCAACTGAACCAGCGGTTCTGAAGGCAGGGTTAGAAGCTCTTGGTGGAAGATGCATCATTAACTCAGTTAACTATGAAGATGGCGATGGACCAACCTCGCGCTTTGCACGAATCATGCCACTTGTTCAAGAGCATGGAGCTTCAGTTGTTGCACTGACCATTGATGAAGAAGGCCAAGCTCGAACTGCGGAATGGAAGTTACGCGTTGCACATCGACTGATTGAAGATCTCACAAGTAACTGGGGGATTCATGTCGGAGATATCTTGATCGACACACTGACCTTCCCAATCGCCACAGGACAAGAAGAAACACGTCGCGATGGCCTAGAGACGATTACTGCCATCAGAAGCCTCAAGGAAGCTTTTCCAGAAGTGCAGACCACTCTCGGCGTCAGCAACGTTTCATTTGGACTAAACCCAGCAGCGCGCGTTGTTCTTAATTCAGTCTTCTTGCACGAATGTGTTGAAGCTGGCCTTGATTCAGCGATTGTTCATCCATCGAAGATAACTCCGATGGCGCGTATCGATGCCCGTCAGAAAGAGGTTGCCCTCGACCTGATTTACGATCGTCGAACCTTCGATGGTGAAAATTGCACCTATGACCCACTCAGTGAATTCCTACAACTTTTTGAAGGCGTCGAACTGGCCGCTTCAAGAAACATTCGCGCCTCTGAACTAGCTGCTCTCCCACTTAAGGAACGCCTCGAGCGTCGCATTATTGATGGTGAAAAAGTTGGACTGACGGATGATCTGGATGCGGCGATGGCCGAAGGCATCAAGCCGCTAGCAATCATTAATGATCACTTGCTCGA
>JAIXPU010000069.1 GCA_027486075.1 Streptomycetaceae bacterium
TCGACGAGAAAAGTTTCCCCGCTCGCGCCGGCCTTTGACGCGGTTCATATTGATTCAACCGAACTCAACCTCACCGAAACGGTCGACCGTATATGGGAGTTACTCTCTGAACGTTCGCTACTTGGGTTACCAATCGTTGCAATCCTCGGTAGACCGAACGTTGGAAAATCCACGTTGATCAACCGATTTATTGGTCGTCGTGAAGCAATTGTTGAAGATACACCCGGAGTCACACGCGATCGTGTTCAGTATGAGTGCGAATGGGGCGGTCGTCGTTTCATCATCATGGATACAGGTGGCTGGGAATCTAAACCAGATGGAATTTCGGTACAAGTAAGTGCGGGCGCTGAACTTGCCATGCAAGAAGCGGATGTTCTCTGTTTTGTAGTTGATGCTCAGGTAGGAGCGCTAGATGAAGATGATATTTTGGTTCAAGAACTTCGCAAAGCGAAGAAGCCAACTCTTCTTGTGGCAAATAAAGTCGATGGCGATAACGATGAGTCAGATGCTCACGCTCTTTGGAATATCGGTTTAGGCGAGCCGCATTTTGTTTCAGCCCTGCATGGACGCGGAAGCGGTGATCTTCTCGATGCGGTAGTGCGTTTAATTCCTGAAGTAGGCGCTGCCCAAGTACAAGATGGCTATCGCCGGATTGCACTCATAGGTCGCCCGAATGTTGGTAAATCAAGTCTGCTAAATGCGCTAGCTGGCGAGAATCGTTCCATTGTCGACGATGTAGCCGGAACAACTCGTGACCCAGTCGATGAGCTGATTGAATTTGGCGGAAGCATCTGGCGATTTGTTGATACCGCAGGCCTCAAGAAACGAGCGAACCAGGCGAGCGGTACTGACTATTACGCAACGCTTCGTACCCAGACTGCCCTCGAAAGATGCGAATGTGCTGTTGTAGTACTCGACGCCTCAGTGCCTATCTCTGAGCAAGATTTAAGAATCATCACCATGGTGGAAGAAGCGGGCAAGGCGATGGTCATCGTGATGAATAAATGGGATTTGGTCGATGAAGATCGACGCGATCAGTTGGATAAGGAGATTGACCGCCATCTCGATCAAGTGGAATGGGCGCAGCGAGTAAATGTAGCCGCGAAGACTGGCTGGCATAGAGATCGTTTGGCGCCGGCTCTGCGAACTGCGATTGATTCATGGGAACGACGCGTTCCAACATCCAAGCTGAACTCCTTCCTCGGAGCGCTCATTGGAGCAACCCCGCCTCCAGTGCGTGGGGGCAAGCAGCCAAAGGTTTACTACGCGACCCAAGCCGGAATCGCGCCACCGAAGTTTGTTGTCTTCTCTAGTGGTTGGATCGAGGCTTCATATCGTCGCTTCATCGAACGTCGCCTCCGTGAGGAGTTTAAATTCCCTGGAACTCCAGTTCAGGTGGCGATTCGCGTGAAGGAAAGGGATAAGGAGTAGAGATGTTAACGATTCCCAACGCTCTCACCTTTGCTCGCTTTCTGGGAATTCCACTCTTTATCTATCTCGCACTCGACCTCAAAGCAGATGGCTGGGCGATTCTCGTTCTCGCCATCGGGGGAGCGACCGATTACTTCGATGGAAAGCTTGCTCGCGCGCTGGGTCAGGAATCTAAGTTCGGTGAGATAGCAGATCCAACTATTGATCGACTCTACATCGCTGCAACTTTGGTGGTTCTCTATCTGCGAGATGCGGTCCCAGTCTGGCTTATCGCTGTTCTCGTTCTGAGAGATGTTTTCATGGCGATAGTTGCTGCTGTGCTGGCGCTCAATGGGTTCGCCCCTCTCAAAGTTACTTACTTAGGAAAAGCTGCAACCTTTAACCTGCTCTACGCCTTTCCATTCCTACTTCTGGCTCTTAATGAGAGCTGGTACGGAACTCTCGCCTTTATATTTGGCTGGGCCTTTGCCATTTGGGGGGTCTGTCTCTACCTCGGAACAGCGGTCGGCTATTTCCGAACCGCGCTTATGACCATTACAGTTCGTCCACACATCATCGAAGGGTAATTTCATGTCGCAGATTCCGGCTGATCTTCAGTACACAAAGGAACACGAATGGGTTGCTCCAACCGCCACGCCCCTTCGCATCCGAATGGGAATTACCGACTACGCCCAGGGCGCGCTCGGAGATATCGTCTACGTGCAGATGCCTAAAGTGGGAGATGCTGTCATTGCAGATAAAGTGTGTGGAGAAGTTGAATCCACCAAGAGCGTCTCCGAAATTTTCGCGCCAGTTTCAGGAACAGTTGTAACGGTCAATAGTGATTTGGATAACGCCCCAGAACTCATCAACTCGGATCCTTATGGCGCCGGCTGGCTCGTTGAGATTGAAGTACCCCAGGAGCCACAAGGGCTGCTCTCCGCAGCTCAATACGGTGAAATTACTGCGTAAAGCTCCACTTGATTTATCAAAAGTAACTCTCTAGTGTCACCCTTAAGTTGACGTCCAAAGTCGAGAATTTCGCGACTGATAACGGAAGACTTTCACGGCGCAAGCAACGAGAGCAAAGGGGTGGGCTATGGCGGCAGCAGATGCAGATCGCGAACTCACCAGCACTCTCCATCTTGGACTTCGTTCGGTAGTCGGAAATTCCCCATCCACCCTGATCGAAGACTTTTACAAGCAAGCCACAGATGAAGAGAAGTCAGTTATTGATAGCGCTCTCTCGTCCAACGGCGAGAATGCGATGATATTCATCCATCGCGGAGCTCAAAAAGGTTCTCGTTTCCTAGTGACACCCGAGGGAGTCACGATAGGACGCGCTCCTGAGAACTCAATCTTTCTCAACGATGTCACGGTTTCCCGTAAACATGCATCTATCGAGAAGACTGGAACCGGCTTCACCTTTAAAGATTCTGGAAGTCTCAATGGTTCCTATGTAAATAACGAATCTGTCGCCGAAAAGAAGCTTGCTACAGGTGACGA
>JAIXPU010000040.1 GCA_027486075.1 Streptomycetaceae bacterium
GACGAGTAATTTATAAGTACGGACTCCACCAGTAGAGACCCCCAGAGTAGAAGCTAAGAAAAGAGGAAGAAATGGCAGCAGGAGATACAACAATCACAATGATCGGCAACCTCGTTGACGATCCGGAGCTACGTTTTACACCAAGCGGTGCAGCGGTAGCTAAATTTCGCGTTGCCTCAACACCTCGTTACTTAGATAAGGCTACAAATGAATGGAAAGATGGCGAGAGCCTCTTCCTTCAATGCCAAATCTGGCGTCAAGCTGCAGAGAATGTTGCAGAGTCACTGACAAAGGGAATGCGCGTCATTCTCTCTGGTCGACTCAAGCAGCGTTCGTACGAAACAAAAGAGGGCGAAAAGCGCACAGTCTTTGAGGTAGAAGTTGACGAAGTAGGTCCATCACTTCGCAACGCCACAGCTAAGGTCACACGCACACAGCGTGCAGCCGGTGGCGCAGCAGCACCAGCTGCTGCAGATACCTTCGGAGATGATCCATGGGCTGCTGCTTCGACTTCACCAGCCGGTGGTGGATGGGGAACATCCACAACCGACGAACCACCATTTTAAATAACAACTAACCATCCATTCCTTCTCTACTAGTTAAAGAGCTAGTTGGAAGGGCACCCGAAAAGGAGCACCACAATGGGAGCAAGAAATAACAAGGCTCTACGCGAGCCAAAGAACAAGGGCGCGAAGGCTGCTGCCCTTAATAAGAAGTTCAAGAAGAAGCCATGCAGCTTCTGCCGCGACAAGGTCACCTATATCGATTACAAAGATATTGCGACCCTTCGTAAGTACATCTCAGATCGCGGCAAGATCCGCGCTCGCCGAGTAACAGGTGCATGCACACAACATCAGCGCGCAGTAGCAACAGCTGTCAAAAACAGCCGTGAAGTTGCTCTTCTGCCTTACACATCATCAGCACGATAAGGGGGCTTGAACTATGAAACTCATTCTTACTCGTGAAGTAAATAAGCTCGGTAACGCTGGCGATGTCGTCACCGTAAAAGATGGTTACGCACGTAACTTCCTTCTTCCACGTGGCGTAGCGATTGCATGGTCACTTGGTGGCGAGAAGCAGATCGAAGGAATTCGTCGCGCACGCGCTGCACGCGAAGTCCGCGATCTCGATCACGCTAAAGAGATCAAGGCAACCCTTGAGAAGGCAACAGTTGCCGTAAAGGTTAAGACCGGTACAGCTGGTCGCCTCTTCGGTTCTGTCACAGATAAGGACATCGCTGCTGCGATTAAGTCAGCAACGAGCGTCGATATCGATCGCCATAACCTCAAGACATCTGGCCACATCAAGAAGACAGGTACACATTCAGTGAAGGTCTCACTTGCACATAACGTTGTTGCAACAGTGACTCTCTCTGTCGTCTCTGCCTAATTCGCTTTACCCAAAGGGCCCGTCGCTTAACTGCGGCGGGTCTTTTGCTTTTCTCTTGAAAGTTTGCGCCCGAAGGTTGATGATTAATGGATGAAACGGATTGCGATAGTCGCCATCACGGCCTTAACGTTGCTTTTCCCAGAACCTGCCGGCGCTGCAGTTAAAGCTGGTCAGATATGCAAGAAGATCAATCAAAGTGCGACAAGTAATGGAAAGAAATTTACCTGCGTAAAATCTGGAAAGAAGTTGGTATGGCGAGCGTCGCCAGTTCCACAACCTGCATCAACCCCTACGGCTTCAGCTACACCTTCTCCAGAACCGATCAAAACTGAACAGCGCCAACTTGAAATTACTAGTTCATCTGCAGCGAAAATAGGCACAGGATGCTCATTTTCTGGCACTCACGTAGGGCTCTTAGAGGGTCCGGCCCAGTGCAAAGAGGCGAACGGCCAGAAGATATGGTCTTTGATTTCAAAAGAGAATGACTCAGTTGCATCACGTGCATATAGGTATGTCTTAGAAAAATATTTAGCTGCTCCTGAAGGAAATCTAGCTATAGATGTTCGATTGGATCCCAATACACCGGCGTGGGGAAAAAAGATTGAGAAAGGTTTATTTGCCGGTGCTCGCTTCTGGGGAACTTCACCTAGTGGATCAGCTCCAGTGCCGACACTTATTTCAGCAGATTTGAAATGGTGGCCAGCGCAACTTGATGCCTTGAATTACTCTGGGAAAGATGAGTTTTTAAAAAGAATTGCTGCAGGCACGTGCCAGGCAGAATTTCATGGTGGGCCAAATCCATTCTGGTCCTTTACATTCCGTGAGGCTAATTGCGTAACAAATGTTGGCTTTAAACAAGTTCCAGCTCATGAATATACGCATTATGCACAAGCAGTCCTCTCTGCTTCACTCAGCAGCCAGAAACCAAGAGTTCCTTGGATGGAAGAAGGCCTCGCCTCCTTTATCGGAGGAGCACTCGGAACTGCATCAGATATGGGAACTGATTTGCGTTTTAGTTGGGCATCAGATTTACGCGGGAATCTAGTTGAAGTTGATTTCTTCTCGAAAGATGAGAGATCGGTTTATGAAAGTCCAAAGTGGGGATCAATCTATCCAGTTGGCGCAATTGCCACCGAAGGCTTAGTTGCACTCATCGGTATGGATGGCGTACTCAAGTATTACGCTGGAATCAAAGATGGAATGAGCGCCGACCAAGCAATGACGAACGCCTTTGGCTTGTCGGTCTCAAAGGCTGCCAAACTCTTGGATGGTTACGTAATTTCAGTAAGTTCGATGAGCGATTGGTCGCTCGCAAAGTTGCAGAGCGAATGGGAGTCCGCGAAGAAGAGTTAGAGCCAGCCCGATTTCTTGAATTTTCGGTAGAGAAGAATAGTGAGCAGTACTAGTGAGCCGACCACCATCGGGTAGCCATATTTGAACCGTAGTTCAGGCATTACGTCAAAGTTCATTCCATAAATTCCGGCAACCATAGTTGGAACAGAAGCTAAAGCAACGTAGGAAGTAATTTTTCGCATATCTTCATTTTGCTGCAATTGCACCTGAGCAATTTCAGCTTGTAACGCAGAAGACAAGAGCGAATCCAGTCCTGCAGCGGCATCTGATGCTCTTGCCAAGTGATCTAAGGTATCTCTGAAGAATGGTGTCAGCTCGTCAGGAATATGTCGAGCACCAATGCTGGCTAGCTGTTGGAGCGGAGATAGCAGAGGCTCAATCGCATGACGAAACTCAATGACCTCGCGCTTTAACAGATAGATTTCTTCAGATGCGCTTTCACGGGTATCACCAAAGACTTTATGTTCAACTTGAAGAACGTCGGCTTCGAGTTCAATAGAGATATCAATGTAGCAATCAATGACATGATCTAGAATTGCATGGAGTACTGCGTAGGGACCTTTGGCCATTTGTTCTGGATTTGATTCAAGAGCATGACGAGTATTGACAAGTGGTGCACCACTTCCATGTCGGACCACGACAATGAAATGTTCACCAATAAAGCAGAAAATTTCACCAGTAGAAATCTGGCTACCTTTTTCTTCATAGAATGCCGTTTTTAAAACTAACGCTTGCACCCCGGGGTACTCTTCAAACTTAGGACGTTGGTGGGCCATCACTGCATCTTCAATTGCTAGAGGATGAAAACCAAAGTCTGAAACAACTTTTTCAAATTCACTCTGTGTCGGCTCTGCAAGGCCAAGCCAGACATATCCACCTTGACTCTTTGCCCTTTGGATGAGTTCAGGGAGATTAGATGGCTCGGAAAATCGGCGACCATTTTGGTAGAGCGCGTAATCGACGATCATGGTTGAAGTCTTGCTTACAAAGATGAATATGGGGTGACATAGACTTGGCCGATAATTCCACGATGTGAGATGTTGAGATTTACTTTCCTCCACACCTATTCACGCTTAGCAGCGCTGGCTATCCACCGATTCACAGAGTTATCCCCAGTCCATCCACAGCCTTTTACACATAGATAGCGGGCTTATCCCCAGCTGAGCACACAGGCGCCTTCGCTTTTGTCAGTGCTAGGTGCGAGGTTTCACCCGTGAGTATCGCCGAACTGCCCAACAACCCGCGTGGGGCTGCAACCTTTAATACGGTCGGTACCGAATTCGAACGTACACCGCCACAAGATTTACAAGCAGAACAATCTGTTCTCGGTGGAATGTTGTTATCAAAGGACGCGATTGCAGATGTTGTTGAAGTTTTGCGCGAACGCGATTTCTATCGTCCTTCGCACGAGTTAATTTATGAAGCCATTCTTGATCTCTATAGCCGCGGCGAACCAGCAGATGCAATTACCGTTGCAGCTGAACTGACAAAGCGCGGTGACATTGCACGTGCAGGTGGTGCGCCTTATCTACATACTCTTATCTCATCCGTTCCAACAGCTGCTAATGCAAGTTACTACGCAAAGATTGTTCTCGAACATGCAATCATGCGCAGACTTGTTGAAGCCGGAACAAAGATTGTTCAACTTGGTTACGATCAAAATGGCGAAGTTGATGATGCAGTAGATGCAGCGCAAGCAGAAGTCTATGCAGTCACCGAACGTCGCGCTTCAGAAGATTATGTTCAACTTAATACCTTGCTACCAGCAGCTCTCGATGAGATCGAAGCGATCTCTAAGGGAATTGGTATCGAAGGAGTTAAATCAGGTTTCCGCGATCTAGATTTACTTACCCACGGTTTCCATCCAGGTAACATGATTATTATCGCGGCGCGTCCTGCAGTTGGTAAGTCAACGCTCGGCCTTGATATCGCCCGCCATGCTGCAATTCACGAGAACCAGACCGCTGTGATCTTCTCTCTCGAAATGTCGAAGTCTGAAATCACGATGCGTATGTTGTCTGCTGAAGCGCGCGTTGGGCTTAATAACATCCGCTCTGGCCAACTCAGCGATGATGAATGGGCCAAGCTTGCTCGCCGTATGGGAGAAATTTCAGATGCACCGCTCTTTATCGATGATTCACCGAATCTTTCGATGATGGAGATTCGCGCAAAGGCCCGTCGCCTGAAGCAGCGCCATGATCTCAAACTTATTGTTATCGACTACTTGCAGTTGATGTCATCGGGTAAGCGCGTGGAAAACCGTCAGCAAGAAGTCTCTGAATTCTCTCGCCACCTTAAGTTGATGGCGAAAGAGCTCAATGTCCCTGTAATCGCTATCTCTCAGCTCAACCGTTCACCTGAACAGCGCTCCGATAAGAAGCCGATGCTCTCAGACCTACGTGAATCAGGCTCTATCGAACAAGATGCTGACGTTGTTATTTTGCTCCACCGCGACGACATGTACGATTCACAGAACCGATCAGGCGAAGCAGATTTCATCGTTGCTAAGCACCGTAACGGACCAACTCGAACCATTACCGTCTCTGCACAACTTCACTTTGCGCGCTTCTTCGATATGGCGCCATCAGCTGGTGCAGGACGTGACTTCACACAGTCAACAAACGCGGATTCACAACCATCATCTCCAGGAGACGGCGGTTGGAACGAGTAATTTAACTTGGCGTGCTCTTTGCACGATCGGCTAGATAAATTCCAAATAACACAGTTGCTGCTCCAACTAGTTGGATTGCATCCCAGCTCTGAGCAAACCAGATCCAAGCAAATGCACCAGCGATAACCGGTTCCAGCATTCCTATAACGCTACTGGTTGAAGCGCTTAAGTAACGCATTCCAGATAGCACCAACATATAAGGAACAACTGTTCCAAAGATCGCAGCGCTTGCGATCATGACCCAACCCGGAACCATTGTGCCTTCAGCGATACCACCGAGGTTCATGGGGGTTGTAAATACTTCAAAAGGGAATGTCCAAGGTGGCAGAACAACTAACCAGAAGAGAGACGCAAAGGTCATACCGAAGATCAACATTGAAATCGGTTCGCGGGTCTTGCCGATCTTCTCGCTCATTAAGAAGTAAGCAGCGAGTGCAAAGGCGCAGAGCAGAGAAGCGGCAAGGCCAATGAGATCGAATTTAAAACCATTCCAGACTTTAGAGACAAGGATGAGTCCAGTGAATGAGAGAAAGACGGCAAGCCACATCTCATTTGCTACATAGCCGCGTCGCACCAATTTGATCCAGAGCGCAATCCAGATTGATGCCGTGAATTCGAGGATGAGAACTAAGCCAAGTGGCACACCGCGTTCGATGCCAAGTAGGTAGCCGAAGTTAACGAGAGCAAATCCCACAACGCCATAGACGGCAAAACGCTTGAGTTCAGCCTTCTTCGCCTTCAATAGATGAGGACGAGTAAGGGCAAGGTAGGTGCCGAGGATTAAAACTGCAGAGATGGAGCGAAATTGCGCCAGATGAAATGCCGGCATGTATTTAAGGATGACTGTGACGATAATTCCACTTGCCGAGAAGAAGACCGCTCCTAGCGCAAGCAGAAACTCAGCGCGATGCTTGGTCAACATTGCTTGAGTCTAACTGATGAAAGCTAGAAGGCTGACTCAGGAATCTCCATAATCGCAGAGTCAGTTGCTTCAACAATCTTGCGATCTGCTGTGATGTGAGGCAGAACTGTTGAGACAAAGAACTTCGCTGATGCAATCTTTCCGGTGTAGAAATCAGCATCTTTACCGGCGCCTGCTGCAAGCTTTTCAGCTGCGATATCAGCCTGACGGAGCAAGAGCCAAGAGATGATGATGTCTCCAACTGCCATGAGTGCACGGGAGGTATTGAGACCAACCTTGTAGATCTCATCCGACTTCTCTTGAGATGCCATCGCATGTCCTACAAGAACTCCGATGATTCCGTTGAGATCACCGAGCGCCTTAACGAGCGCCTGCTTTTCAGCAGCGTGAACGCCACCAGTTTCAGCAAATGCCTGAATCTCTTTACCGAGTAGACCAAGTGAGCGTCCACCATCTTTAACGACCTTGCGGAAGAAGAAATCAAGTCCCTGAATAGCAGTTGTGCCTTCATACAAGGTATCGATCTTGGCATCGCGAACATATTGTTCTAGCGGCCAATCGCGAGTAAATCCTGCGCCACCAAATGTCTGGAGCGATTCTGTGCCAAGAAGTGTCCAAGACTTTTCAGAACCAAAACCTTTAACAACTGGCAGCAAGAGATCGTTGAGCTTTTCCATCGTTTCAAGTTTTTCGGTATCTCCAGCAGCGCGCGCTAGCTCAACTTCATCTTGAATCGTTGCGGTGTAGAGGATGAGTGCGCGCATACCCTCGGAGTACGCCTTCTGCACCATCAGCGAACGACGCACATCTGGGTGCTTAATAATCGTTACACGAGGGCTGGCTTTATCGTTCATAACCTTCATATCGCCACCCTGAACACGAGTCTTCGCATACGCCAGCGCCTGCTGATAACCAGCGGAAAGAGTTGCAATCGCCTTCGTTCCGACCATCATGCGAGCGAATTCAATAATCTTAAACATCTGCGCGATTCCTTGGTGGACATCACCAAGCAAATAACCAACAGCAGGCTCTTTCTCGCCCAAGTTAACTTCGCAAGTAGCAGAGACGTTAAGTCCCATCTTGTCTTCAAGTCCTGTGACATAGACGCCATTACGCTTTCCGAGATCACCTGTTTCAAGATCAAACATAAACTTTGGAATCAGGAAGAGAGAAAGTCCCTTAGTACCTGGTCCGCCACCTTCACGACGAGCAAGTACAAAGTGCATGACGTTCTCGTAGAAGTCAGCATCACCTGAAGTGATGTAACGCTTATTGCCAGTGATGTGCCATGTGCCATCTGGTTGCTCAACAGCTTTTGTGCGACCTGCGCCAACATCTGAACCTGCATCAGGTTCGGTCAACTGCATCGTTGCGCCCCAATGGCGTTCGACCATGTGCTTTGCCATCTTCTTCTGAACATCTGTTCCAAGAACATGTGCCACATGTGCAAATGCATAACCAGATGCATAGATATGAATTGCTGGGTTTGAACCAAGAACCATCTCAGCAATCGCCCAACGAATTGAAGGTGGAACTCTCATTCCACCAAGCTCTACCGGTGCATCAAGGCGCCACCACTCACCATCGACATATGCCTTGTATGATTTCTTAAAACTTTCTGGAAGAGTGACATCACCAGTAGCTTTGTTGAGAACTGCGCCAACGCGATCGCCTTCAACAAAAGATGCAGCGAGATCGTTCTCAGTAAGTCGCTTCATCTCTTCCAACATTCCCATCGCAGTATCGCGATCGAGTTCTGAGTAGATTGAACTACCGAGAACTTTTTCGCGCCCCAAGAGGTCGAAGAGGCAGAATTCGATGTCACGCAGGTTGGCGGTGTAATGGCTCATGGCGTAATGGTGCTACCCGCTAGTAACTTACGCAAGCGCGCCAAGGGGCCTTTTTTCAGACTGGGAAAGGTAGGCTCACGCCGTGCTTCTCTCAGACCGCGATATCCGCTCCGAAATCCAATCAGGCCGCGTAGCCGTTGAACCTTTCGATGAGGCGATGATCCAGCCATCCTCAGTCGATGTCCGCCTGGATAAGTTCTTCCGCGTCTTTGAAAACCATAAGTATTCAGTGATCGACCCATCTATCGAACAGGCCGAGCTCACTCGCGAAGTCATCGCCGAAGATGATGAGGCATTTATCTTGCACCCAGGCGAATTCGTTCTCGCCAGCACCTACGAAATCATCACACTTCCTGATGACATTGCCGGCCGCCTAGAGGGAAAGTCATCTCTTGGTCGCCTCGGACTTTTGACGCACTCCACAGCTGGGTTTATCGATCCAGGATTTTCTGGCCACATCACTCTCGAACTTTCTAACGTTGCCAACCTTCCTGTGAAGTTATACCCAGGTATGAAAATCGGTCAGCTCTGCCTGATTAAGCTCTCATCTCCTGCAGAACATCCATACGGTTCAGCGATTTATGCATCTCGCTACCAGGGACAGCGTGGGCCTACCCCAAGCCGCTCCTTTATGAATTTTCACAAGAGCAAAATCAAGTAGCCCTAGCCGGTCCTACGCCGGATAATTCTTCCAGGGCGGGAATACCTACCAGCTTTAAGGGGTTGAAATAGATATGGAATTTATCGTAATCGGCGCAATCGTTTTACTAGTCGTCTTTGCTATCGCGCAATACAACCGCCTTATCAGACTCAACATCACAGTCGATGAAGCATTTGCACAAATTGAAGTGCAACTCAAGCGTCGCGCAGATTTGATCCCTAACTTGGTTGAAACAGTGAAGGGTTATGCCGCCCACGAACAGAGCACCTTTGATGCAGTCGTTGCAGCTCGTGCTAAATCAACATCAGCTTCATCGGTGGCCGATGTAGCTGCTGCAGATGGTGCACTTACCAACGCTCTTCGCGGGCTACTTGCAGTTGCTGAGGCGTATCCAGATCTCAAGGCATCGGCAAACTTCTTATCTCTGCAAGAAGAGCTCTCAACTACTGAAAATAAAGTTTCTTTTGCGCGCCAGTTCTATAACGACAATGTGCGTGCACTTAATACAGCGGTTGCAACTATTCCTTCTAGCTTCTTCTCAGGGCTTGCCAAAGTCGGCGCTCGCGAATTCTATGAAGTAGAAGATGCAGCAGATCGCAACGTGCCAAACGTAAAGTTTTAACCTCTTAACTAATGGCTGAAAATAACTTCCGCGCGCTGCAATCGGCGAATAAAGGAAAGACTTATTTCCTCTTAGCGTCGATGGGCCTACTTACTTGGCTCGTGACATATGCAGCGATGACTTACTTTGGTGTTGGCACCGCCTCCACTATGGTGCCAATGGCGGTCGGCTTTGCTCTCTTCGGCGTGTGGGGTTCGTATTACGGTTCAGATAAATTAGTTTTAACAATGACGGGCGCAAAGCTCATTACACGTGAAGATGCACCAGAACTTTTTAATGTTATTGAAGAAGTTGTCATTGCAAGTGGGCTGCCGATGCCGAAGGTGGCGATCGTTGAAGATACTGCTCCAAACGCCTTTGCCACAGGGCGCGATCCCGACCACGCACTGATTGCCTTTACAACGCGCATCCTTGATGTCATGGATCGCGATGAATTACAAGGCGTCATCGCCCACGAACTCGCTCACGTGGCAAACCGTGACACTTTAGTTTCAGCTGTTGCTGCAACGACTGCCGGTGCAATCGCGATCTTGAGCGATTTCCTCATGCGCATGATGTTCTTTGGTGGAGGTCGCGATCGCGAGAGACACTCTAATCCGCTCGCGTTGGTGCTTTCACTTGTGGTCTTGTTGCTCGCGCCAATTGCCGCGATTATGTTGAAGTCAGCTATCTCTCGTAAGCGCGAATCTCTCGCTGATGCAACCGCAGTTTCCTTCACACGTAATCCAGCAGGTTTGCGTAAGGCCCTTGAAGTATTGGCATCAGATACAACTGTAGTTCGTCAGAAATCAAATGCGGTTGCACATATCTGGATTGAATCACCACTTGATGGACAGACAGTTTCAAAAATGTTTAGCACCCATCCGCCGATTCAAGAGCGCATCGCAACTCTGCGCGCGATGGAATCGTTAAGCCCAGGCGACAATTAACTTTCGCGATTAAGGAAATGCAAGGTAAAGGTTGAGCCCTTACCTAACTCTGATTGCACTGAGACGCTGCCACCATGGGCGCGCATTACGGCATCGACGATAGATAAGCCAAGCCCGCCGCCATCTTCACCTTTACGAACCCGCGAAACATCTGCGCGATAGAAACGTTCAAAGATGCGCTTCTGATCTTCTTGACTTAAGCCTGGACCTTGATCGCTGACTGCAACCTCAACTCCGTTATCAGTCGCTTTCACCGCTACATGGATTGCTGTACCAACCGGAGTATGTGAGCGCGCATTAGATAAGAGGTTTGCAACGACTTGATGAATGCGAAGTTGATCGCCCAAGGTAAAGAGCTCTGCAGCGCTGGTTTCAAAGGTAACGGGGTGGCCAGGTCCGGCCGCGCGGGCTGAGACCACGGCATCTTCGACTACTTGGTTGATATCAACTGGCTTGGATTCCATCTCGCGAGATTGATCCAAGCGTGCGAGCAGCAAGAGATCTTCAACGAGTGAACCCATACGTTTTGATTCATTCTCAATTCGGCCAATTAACTCTGATGTCTCTTTCTCTCCAGTGACTGCGCCTTGTCGATGTAGCTCTGAGAACCCACGGATTGCAGTAATCGGAGTGCGAAGCTCGTGAGATGCATCGGCGACAAAACGTCGAAGTTTGTTCTCACTCTCTGTGCGAGCTGCAAATGCCTCTTCGATACGCGAAAGCATGGCGTTGAGCGAAGTTGCTAGCCGCCCTACCTCTGTCTTGCTATCTGCATCTGGCATACGCGCACTGAGATTTCCGGCAGCAATCCTTGCTGCGGTTTCTTCAACATCCTTAAGTGGCTTCATTGAGATGCGAATAACAGAGCGAGCTGCAAAGGTGATAAGAATTAAAAGCAGAAGTGCAATCAGGCCAAAGAGCGCACCTAAACGATCAAGAGTCTTCTCGAGCTCACCTAAGTTCTGCGCTGCAACAACTGTCTCACCGGTATTAAGTGGACGCGCTGTCACGCGAAAATCTGCTCCGGTGGCTTCGATAGTAAATGGCTCACTGCCGTGAGAGGCGACCTCTTGTGGCAGAAGACCCACTAAATAATCCGTCACACGGGTTGTTGCAAGATCGCCACCAAGTCCTCCAATGACTGCGCCACTTGGGTCTAATAACGTCAGCGAAGCTGTGGTTGGAATGCGGTTAAGTGGAGCAGCAGGGCCAAGGCCTAAACGTTGGCGGACTTCATCTCTATCGTCATCATCATCATCGTTACGACCTAAGCCGCCTCGTTCAATACGAGGAACAGATGCGTCAGCGATTGCAATCAGCTCTTTATCAACTTCGGAGATGAGATATCCCTTCAGCAGAGATTGAGTTGCAAAGCTGGCGGTGGTAAAGGCGATAGCGGTCAGAATGACAATGCCGAGAGTAAGCCTGCTACGCAGGCTCCAAGTGTGTAGAGATAACTTCATACTGGTTACTTTGCAGCTGGTAGTCGCAAGCGGTATCCAACACCGCGCACAGTATGGATAAGTGGTGGTTCGTAAATATCAATCTTCTTACGAAGGTAAGAGATATATGTTTCAACGATCCCAGCATCTCCACCGAAATCGTAATCCCAAACATGGTCCAGAATCTGCGCCTTTGAAACAACGCGATCTGCATTAATGAGCATGTAACGCAGCAAGGTAAATTCAGTAGGTGAAAGCTCAAGCAGATGTCCGGCGCGACGGGCTTCGTGGGTTGCTTCATCCAATTCAAGATCGGCAAAACGAATCTTCTCTTCATCCATATTCTGCTCAACTACGCCAATGCGACGAAGTAGAGCGCGAAGTCGTGCAACCAGCTCTTCTAAGCTAAATGGCTTTGTCATGTAATCATCGCCACCGATTGTTAAGCCTTGCACCTTATCTTTCATCTCATCTTTAGCAGATAGAAAGAGAACGCCAACTTCAATTCCTTCATTGCGAATCTGTCGGCAAACTTCAAAACCATCGAGATCTGGCAACATGACATCTAAAATCATTGCGTGCGGTTTAAATTCTTCGGCGATAGTCAGCGCTTGTGAACCAGTTGCTGCAGTACGAACATCAAAGCCGACAAACTTTAAACTTGTAGCGATGAGATCGCTGATGCTTGCCTCATCGTCGACGACGAGGATGCGCTGTCCTGATTTCTCTTCTGACATGAGGTAAGAGTGCTCTGCTTGGCTGGGTGTTTGCTGAGAATTGCACTTCGTTAATCGAGTGAGTTAATTGCGCTGAATTACAGGTGTGTAACTCCACCCACAATGTGGAGAAACTCTGTGGATATCCCAGAAAATGGGGGTTATTTAGTAGGAACCCTCACCCCATCGTTCAACGCTCGGGATTTCGCACTCCTAGGGCTTCTCGGCGGTATTTCATTTCTCATTTAACGATAGGATTTCAGCCTGCTATAGAGGAATTACCGCTCTATAGCCCAAATCAGCCATTTGAAGGAGTCCCCACTTTTGTCTGACAAAGCTGCGAAGGAAAGCTCTTCGAAGAAGACAGGCGGCTATGACGCCTCCTCGATCACCGTGCTCGAAGGCTTGGCTGCGGTGCGCAAGCGCCCAGGCATGTATATCGGCTCAACCGGTGAACGCGGCCTTCACCACCTTGTCTATGAAATCGTCGATAACGCAGTCGATGAGGCGCTCGCAGGTTTCTGTACCGAGATCCAAGTGACCTTGATGGCCGATGGATCGCTACAAGTTGTCGATAACGGTCGCGGAATTCCCGTCGATATCCACCCAATTGAGAAGAAGCCAGCTCTCGAAGTTGTTCTTACTGTTCTTCACGCAGGTGGAAAGTTCGGTGATGGCGGCTACTCAGTCTCTGGTGGTCTCCACGGAGTTGGGTCCTCAGTTGTTAATGCGCTCTCAACAAATTTATCTGCAAAGGTGAAGCGCGATGGATTTATCTGGACACAGGAATACAAGCTTGGTGTACCAACTGCTCCAGTGAAAAAGGGCGAAGCAACAACAGAGACCGGAACAACGATTCAATTCTGGCCATCTGAAGAAATCTTTGAAACAACCGATTTCTCATTTGAAGTTCTCTCAACACGTTTCCGTGAAATGGCATTCCTTAACCGTGGTTTGATTTTATCTCTCACAGATTTGCGCCCCGGCCACGTCGATGAAAAGGGCGAGCAGCTCACTGTGCGCTATCAGTACCAAGGTGGAATCACTGACTTTGTAAAGCACCTCAACTCAACTCGCGGCGAACTCCATAAATCAGTAATTGCTATTGAAGCTGAAGATAAGAAGGCGCGACTTTCCCTCGAAGTTTCCATGCAATGGAATAACGGCTTCTCTGAATCCGTCTACACATTCGCAAATACGATTCATACCCACGAAGGTGGAACCCACGAAGAAGGCTTCCGTACCGCGCTTACATCTGTGGTTAACAAGTTTGCTGAAGAACAAGGTTTGATTCGCAAGAAGGAAGATCGCCTGACAGGTGATGATGTCCGCGAAGGTCTGACTGCAATTGTTTCTATCAAGCTAGGCGAGCCACAATTTGAAGGTCAGACAAAGACAAAACTTGGTAATACCGAGGCAAAGTCATTCACACAGAAAGTTGTAAATGAACACCTCACACAATGGTTTGAGCAGAATCCACAAGAAGGTAAAGACATCATCCGTAAATCGATTGATGCCGCATCTGCTCGCGTTGCTGCACGTAAAGCGCGTGATCTAGCGCGTAACCGTAAGGGTTTGCTCGAAGGTCGCGGAATGCCCGGAAAGCTTGCTGATTGCCAGTGGACCGATCCGGCCAAGTGCGAGCTCTACATTGTCGAAGGTGACTCTGCGGGCGGCTCAACTAAGGGTGGACGTGATTCTCGTAACCAAGCAGTACTACCTATTCGCGGCAAGATTCTCAATGTCGAAAAGGCGCGCATTGATCGCGTGCTACAAAATAACGAAGTACAGGCTCTTATTACCGCACTCGGTACTGGTGTTCATGATGATTTCGATATCGCAAAGCTTCGTTACCACAAGATTATTTTGATGGCAGATGCTGATGTTGACGGTCAACACATTCGCACACTTCTTCTTACTCTGCTCTTCCGCTTTATGCGCCCACTAATTGAAAATGGTTTTGTCTATTTGGCACAACCACCGCTCTATAAGTTGAAGTGGGGCGGAAAAGACCCAGTCGAATATGCCTTCAGCGATAGAGAGCGTGATGGCATGATCAAGATTGGTTTAGATGCCGGTAAGCGACTTCCGAAGGAAGATGGAATCCAGCGCTTTAAGGGACTAGGTGAGATGCCTGCCAAAGAGCTGTGGGATACCACTATGGACCCAGAACACCGCGTGCTTATTCAAGTAACTCTTGATGATGCAGCTGCAGCAGATGATCTCTTCTCAGTATTGATGGGTGAAGATGTAGAACAGCGTCGTGCATTTATTCAGCGCAATGCTAAGGATGTTAGGTTCTTGGATATCTAATGACTACTGAAGATATGAACCCAGACGAAGTCACTTTCGATCGCATCGAAAAGGTTGACCTTCAAGTTGAGATGGCGCGCAGCTATCTCGACTATGCGATGTCAGTTATTGTCGGTCGTGCGCTGCCTGATGTGCGCGATGGTTTAAAGCCGGTTCACCGCCGCGTGCTCTATGCGATGTATGACGCTGGCTATCGCCCAGATAAGGGCTATTACAAATCTTCTCGTATCGTCGGTGATGTCATGGGTAATTACCACCCACACGGCGACACCGCGATCTATGACACCGTTGTTCGCTTAGCTCAGCCATGGTCGCTGCGTTATCCATTGGTAGATGGAAACGGAAACTTTGGTTCGCCCGGCAATGATCCAGCTGCTGCGATGCGTTATACCGAAGCCCGTCTTGCTCCTATCGCGATGGAGATGATGCGCGATATCGATGAAGATACCGTTAACTTCTCACCAAACTATGACGGTCGTTCACAAGAGCCAGATGTACTTCCTTCACGCTTTCCAAATCTTTTAGTTAATGGTTCTGCCGGTATCGCAGTTGGTATGGCGACAAATATTCCGCCACATAACCTGCGCGAAATTGGTGAAGCGGTTATCTATGCGCTCGAACATCCAGATATGGCAGCTCCAGATCTACTCAACCATATGCTCACCATCGTTAAAGGCCCAGATTTTCCAACTAAAGCGCTGATTGTTGGCCGTGGTGGCATTGAAGATGCATATCGCACAGGCCGTGGCTCAATCACAATGCGCGCAGTCGTTAACGTGGAAGAGATCAATAAGCGCACCTGCTTAGTTGTCACCGAACTTCCATATCAAGTAAACCCAGATAACTTGGCTCTCAAGATTGCCGAACTTGTTAAAGATGGCAAAATCAAGGGCATCGCTGATGTGCGCGATGAAGGTAACGAACGCTTAGGCCAGCGCCTCGTAATTGTTCTGCAATCATCTGCAATTCCAAAGGTCATTCTTAATAACCTTTATAAGCAGACTCAGCTCCAAGATACTTTTGGCGCAAATATGTTGGCGCTCGTAGATGGCGTACCTCGCACACTTCGCCTTGATGAATTCATTAAGTATTACATCGAGCACCAGGTAGAAGTGATTGTGCGCCGCACCAAGTTCCGTCTCGTTGAAAAAGAGAAGCGCGCGCATATCTTGAAGGGTTACCTCAAAGCGCTCGATGCGTTGGATGCAGTAATTGCACTTATCCGCGCATCTAAGACTCCTGAAGAAGCTCGCACCGGTTTGATGAAGCTCCTTGATGTAGATGAAATCCAAGCAAATGCAATTTTGGATATGCAACTCCGTCGTATCGCAGCTCTAGAACGTCAGAAGATCAACGATGAATATGAAGGTTTGATGGCAGATATCATCGAACTCAACGCCATCTTGGCCTCTGAAAGTAAGCAGCGCGAAATCATTAAGACCGAACTTACCGACCTGATTGCAAAGTATGGTGATGAGCGTCGTACCCAGCTAGTAGCCAGCGAAGGTGATTTCTCTGCCGAAGATTTGATTCCAGATCAGGATGCAGTTGTCACCATTACGCGTGGTGGATATTCCAAGCGCACCAGCGCTGATTTATATAAGTCTCAGCGACGTGGCGGGCGTGGAGTTAAGGGCGCAGCGCTGAAGCAAGATGACGTTGTCGACCACTTCTTTGTTGCATCTACCCATGACTGGTTGCTCTTCTTTACCAATCAAGGTCGCGTCTATCGCGCAAAGGTGCACGAGCTTCCTGATGCAGGACGTGATGCGCGCGGACAACATGTTGCAAACTTGATGGCATTTAAGCCAGAAGAACAGATTGCACAAGTACTTTCCTTTAAGGATTACAACGCAGCGCCATTCTTAGTTCTTGCGACCAAGGGTGGACTCGTAAAGAAGACTCCACTTACTGAATATGACTCACCACGTACAGGTGGACTTATTGCAATCTCACTTAAGCCAGGCGATGAAGTTGTCTCTGCATCCCTGGTCCGTAATGACGATGAACTTCTTCTTGTCTCAAAGAAGGGTATGTCGCTTCGCTTTGTTACTGATGACGAATCTCTTCGTTCGATGGGACGTTCCACATCTGGCGTCATCGGAATGAAGTTTCGCGCTGATGATGAATTGCTCACGATGGCGCGTGTAGATTCGCAATCAACGCAAGGCGCATTTGTCTTTACAGCAACCGATGGTGGCTACGGCAAGAAGACTCCTATCGAGGAATATCGTTTACAAGGACGTGGTGGAATTGGAATCAAGGCTGCAAAGATTGATGAGAATTCTCGTGGATCACTTGTCTCAGCCCTTGTGCTATTTGATAGCGATGAAATTCTTGCGATTACATCTGCTGGAACCGTGATGCGCACACCTGCTGCTGAAGTCCGCCAAACTGGCCGTGATTCAATGGGTGTTCGCCTGGTCAACCTCGACATCGGCGCCACCCTCCTATCTGTGACCCGCAACAGCGAAGATGAGATTTCGACGCAAAAGTAGTAGGGTTCACGCCTGTAGTTATGGAGGCCGTTTTGGTCACTTGATGAAAATCAAGTAACCTTGCGCTTCTGCAAACGCACGAAAGTTCGTCTGCGGGCCCATAGCTCAGCCTGGTTAGAGCGCTTCCCTGATAAGGAAGAGGTCGGTGGTTCAAGTCCACCTGGGCCCACCCGTTCTAATACGGGGACCTAGCTCAATTGGTAGAGCACC
>JAIXPU010000030.1 GCA_027486075.1 Streptomycetaceae bacterium
ACGCCAGATCATCTTTGGATTGGTACTTATCATCATGATGAACCTCAGACCTGATGGTTTATTGCCGCGTAAGAAACGCGAAAAAATTGAAGAGAAGAGGACGATGTAATGTCAGAGAAACTTCTTGAACTCAAGAACACTACAATTAAGTTCGGTGGAATCACCGCACTTAATGAGGTCAACTTTCATGTCAATAAAGGTGAAATCTGCGCACTCATCGGCCCTAACGGCGCCGGTAAGACAACGGTCTTCAACGTCGTCACAGGCGTATACCCAATTACCTCTGGCGAAATGCTCTTCAAGGGTGAAAGCCTTTCAGGTAAGAAGCGCCATCAAGTGACGAAGATGGGCCTTGCTCGCACATTCCAAAACGTTCGTCTCTTTGGAGATATGACCGCTCTTGAGAATGTCATCACCGCAACCGATGTTCATAAGAAGACAGGGTTAATTCGTGCTCTCTTTGGAACTCCTCTCAACCGTCGTGAAGAGAAGGAGAGCCGCCAACGTGCTCTCGAGCTTTTGCAATTCATGGGAATCGACCACAGAGCAGATCAGCTGGCGAAGAATCTTCCATACGGAGATCAGCGCCGCCTTGAAATCGCACGTGCACTCGGTACCGAACCAGAGCTTCTCCTTCTTGATGAACCCGCAGCGGGTTTCAACCCAGCTGAAAAGGTCGCACTCGCTGAAACGATAAAGAGGATTCGCGATAAGGGATATACCGTGCTTTTGATTGAGCACGATATGTCGCTCATCATGGGAATCTCTGACCGCGTTGCAGTCCTCGACTTCGGACAGAAGATTGCAGATGATCTTCCTTCAGTTGTACAAAACGACCCTCGAGTAATCGAGGCTTACCTAGGAGTGCCAGCAGATGCGTCTTGAAATTAAGGATCTTCGCGTTCACTACGGCAAGATTGAAGCAATCAAGGGCGTCTCTGTTGTTGTCAACCAAGGTGAAATCGTCACACTAATTGGCGCTAATGGCGCTGGTAAGACAACAATCTTGAAGACCGTCTCTGGACTTCGACCAGTATCTAGCGGATCAATCAGCTTCGATGGTCAGGATATCAACAAGATCCAAGCTCACGAACGCGTGGATCTTGGAATTTCACAGGTACCTGAAGGCCGTGGCATCTTCGCTGGAATGACAGTTCTTGAAAACCTTGAGATGGGTAAGTTCAATCGCAAGGACCGTAAAGCTGAGATGGATGAAGATCTTGATCGCGTTTATACGCTCTTCCCACGTTTGAAAGAACGTACATCTCAAGCAGGCGGAACACTTTCAGGTGGAGAACAGCAGATGTTGGCGATGGGTCGCGCTCTGATGGCTCGCCCAAAGGTTCTACTTCTCGATGAACCATCTATGGGACTTGCACCTCAGATGATCGCAAATATCTTCCGTATCATCACCGAAATTAATAAGCAGGGCGTCACAATCTTGCTGGTAGAACAGAATGCACAGCAGGCGCTACAACGCGCACACCGTGCCTACATTCTTGAGACCGGAAATGTGACCAAAGAAGCTAAGGCTTCTGATCTGCTTAATGATCCTGCAGTACGTGAGGCATACCTAGGAGTAGGTGCTCACTAAGTTAATTAAGGGTTAAGAATGAGGCAGGTTATGCGAGCGGTACAAGTTCGCTGACCTGCCTCGTTTGTTATTACGATCTCATAAACACACAGTGTGCGACCGAGTGAAATCGGAGTTGCGACCGCTGTGACATAACCACTTGTTGCAGATTTGTGGTGGGTTGCATTGATATCAACCCCAACAATCTTGCGATCCGGGCCAGCGTGTAGCTGAGTTCCGATAGACCCAAGTGATTCAGCCAGTACAACGTTGGCTCCACCGTGAAGTAAGCCAATAGGTTGCGTATTGCCTTCAACTGGCATGCGTGCGACTAAACGTTGCGGTGAGACCTCAAGCATCTCGATTCCCATCTTGAGATCAAGTGCTCCTTGGCCACGTTCTTTAATGATTGCTAGGTAATCAGGTTCAGTCATAGCAACGGAGTTTATACCTATGATGTCCCACATGAGCGGCAAAGCGAATCAGAAGAAGAGAATTCTGCTCATTGATGGCCATTCAATGGCCTATCGCGCCTTCTTTGCACTCCCTGCTGAAAATTTTACAACTGCCCAAGGTCAACACACCAATGCCATTTATGGATTTGCCACCATGCTCATCTCACTCTTAAAAGAGGAGAAGCCAACGCATGTAGCGGTTGCCTTTGATGTTTCACGTAAGACTTTCCGTACTGAGATTTTTCCAGAATATAAAGCAAATCGCGCTAAAACCCCTGATGAATTCCGATCTCAGATGTCTTATCTACATGACCTGGTAAAAGGTTTTGGAATTACCCAATTTGAAGTAGAGGGCTTTGAAGCAGATGACATTATTGCAACCATCACCAAGCAAGCTGAGAAAGAGGGCGCAGAGGTTCTTATCTGCACGGGTGATCGAGATAGCTTCCAATTAGTCACCTCGCAGACCACCGTGCTCTATCCAAAGCGCGGTGTCTCCGAGATGGCGCGAATGACACCGGGCGCAGTTATCGAAAAATATGGAATGACTCCTGAGCAGTATCCAGACTTTGCAGCGCTTCGCGGAGATCCCAGCGATAACTTGCCTTCGATTCCAGGCGTTGGCGAGAAGACTGCTGCTAAGTGGATTGTTGAATATGGGTCGCTGGTGAAGCTACTTGAGCAGGCAGATAAAGTCTCAGGAAAGGTAGGAGATGCGCTGCGCGCTCATCTTGATAACGTGCGCCGTAATCGAGAGCTCACTCAACTCATTCACGATGCTCCGATAGAACTTTCTATAGATGCACTCGCTTGGAAAGGTGTTGCAGCAAGTGACTTGAGCGCGCTCTTTGAAAAGCTAGAGTTTCGAACTCTCAAAGACCGCCTCAAAGCGATTGCGGTAACTGAAGAAAGCAGCTCAGCTAAGTCCGCCGAACCCGAACTCTCACTCTTTGCCGCAGATATCGATTCATCTGTACTTACTCCGGCGCAGATTTCAGAGAAGATTGCAGGTCACAAAGGACCGATTGCTCTCGCCTTTGAGATTAATGAGAATTCACTGCACCGTTACGCTGTTGCGCTTTCGGCGCAAGAAGCACACCTCATTCATTCTGCTGAGATGGGAAGTTGGGCCGTTGATAGCGCTGTTCAGAAGATTGCCCACGGTGCTAAATCTCTGGCACGAATTAATGGGCTACAGGGAGTGGTCTTTGATACTGAACTAGCCGCCTACTTGGTCAATCCAGGCACTCGTGCGCAAGAGTTACAAGATCTCCTTGATCGCTGGGGGAGCGGGACAGTTCTCGATACATCATCTGCAGAACAAAAACTTCTGACCTCAGCATGCGCTCTCTTTGCGCTGCAGGGCTCCCTGGAGCATGAGCTTGAGTCCCGCGGAGTAGGAAAGCTCTTCTATGAACTCGAACTTCCTATTGCGCAGTTATTGGCCACCATGGAGAACAGGGGCATTGCAGTAGATAAGAAGGCGCTAGAAAAGCTACTCACCTTCTTTGAAGCGGAAGTTGCACGCGAAACCAAGGTTGCGCATACAGCTGCGGGACATGAGTTTAATGTGGCATCTCCTAAGCAGCTGCAAGTAGTCCTCTTTGAAGAACTTGGACTTCCTAAAACGAAGAAGATTAAGACCGGGTTCACAACAGATGCTGATGCGCTTACCTGGCTCTTTGAAAAGACTGCGCATCCTGTCCTCGCCGCGCTCTTACGTATACGTGAGACAAAGAAACTGGCAACAACTATCGAAGGTCTATTAGTTGAGATTGAAGTAGATAAGCGAATTCACACCCATTTTGCTCAGACTGTTGCAGCAACCGGTCGCCTCTCATCAGTGGGGCCAAACCTGCAGAACATTCCAGTGCGCACTGAAGAAGGTAGAAAGATTCGCGACTGCTTCATCGCCGGCGACGGGTATGACGCGCTACTGACGGCAGATTACAGTCAGATTGAAATGCGCATCATGGCGCATCTTTCCAACGATGAAGGGTTGCTGAAAGCTTTTGAATCTGGTGAAGATCTACATGCAACAGTTGCAGCCCTTGTCTTCGGTGTTAGGCAGGCAGATGTTGATCCTGAGATGCGCCGCCAGATTAAGGCGATGTCTTATGGCCTGGCATATGGGCTCAGTTCATACGGTTTAGCGGCACAGTTAGATCTGACTCCGCCGGCAGCGCAGGATTTAATGGATCGCTACTTTCAACGCTTCGGTGGAATTCGTGACTATCTCAAAACCGTAGTCGAAGATGCGCGCAAGGTGGGCTATACCGAGACTGTAATGGGACGCAGACGCTATCTTCCTGATCTCATGCACGATAACCGCCAACGTCGAGAAGTTGCAGAACGTATGGCGCTTAACGCCCCCATTCAAGGTTCGGCTGCCGACATCATTAAGCAAGCGATGCTCAATGTTCAGAGCGCTCTGGTTTCCGGAAAGTACACATCACGTTTATTGCTACAAGTTCATGATGAGCTCATTCTGGAAGTTGTAAAGAGTGAGATTGATGCGGTCTCTGAATTGGTGCGTACTCAGATGGGCAGCGCTTTTCCGCTACGAGCACCGCTCGATGTATCGGTGGGAATCGGAAAGAGCTGGAACGAAGCTGCACATTAGACCGAGATTAAAAGAGGGCTATTGATTGGTGTTGGCGTTATCTTTCATCGCAGCTAAATCTTCTTCATCTGTTGGAATACGATCTGCGGCAATTAAACGCGATCTACCAAGTGCCAAAATCAAATAGCCAACTCCTATGCAGAGCGCAGTGATTCTAAGAGCTGCTGTCGGAGAAGAATGTTCTGAAATGAAACCTCCGGCCATTGAACCGATAGACATCAACGTGCCTTCTACCGCCCAGAGCCATCCCATCATTGCAGTTGGCGATCCTTGCGGACGTATTGCTTCCATGACTTCCCAATAGAAGACCTGAATCGCTCCACCTACTAAACCAAGAAAGGCACCAGCAACGATCATTGTCCAATTTGGATATGACAGCGCCATCGGAATTGCTACAAGGAACCAGACTCCGTAGGTACGGCGCATCGCCTTAAGAGAAGAAGTCTTCTTTGAAACAAGCCCTGCCAAAAGTCCGCCGATTACATTTGAAATACCCATAGCCGCAAAAATCCAGGCGGTCATATGAGGAACTTCCTCAATTGTCGTAAAGGCTGGTACTGCAACATCAAAGAGACCCCACCCAAATCCGATGAAGCACCCTTCAATCATCAACAGTTGTAACGGTTTATGTCGCCACAGAGGCTGATAGTCAGCGCCCTTTGTCTCGGGAATCCAATTGCGCGAAACCTTGGTCATAGCAAGTGAAATTCCACCGAGAAGCATTAAACCTGCACAGATGAAAAGAGGTGAAGAAGAGAACCTTGAGAGCGCAAGAGAGGTAGCGATGACAGGTCCAACAACAAATGCAAAGTTCATGATCGAAGAGTCGACAGCATATGCAGTTCGTAGATCTTTTGGTGGAACAACAATCTTCCACAAGGGTCTAACTGAGAGATTTATTGGGGGAGCACTGAGCCCCATCACGAATGCGAGTGTGAGCATCGCTACCTTTGTATCTGCAAGATTGAGTGCAACTGTCAGCGCTGCATATGTCGGAACCATGATGCGAAGTGGCCACTTCTGTCCGTACTTATCCATGACTGAACCACGGATTCCGGCAGTCAGTGCGCCAGATGCAGCGTTAAGACCTAAGGCCAATCCAGCGGTAGATATTGAATCGGTGGATTGCTCAACCTTGAAGAAGATCGACAAACTGACCATTCCATAGGCAACGCGCGCCGGAAAACAGGCGAGTACTAGAACCCAGACATTTGGAATTCGGAAAAGTTCGACATATCGATTCATTGTTTGTAAATCCTACTGTGATGGAGGCGATATCTAAGCGGGGATTTGCCGGTATTTACCCCTCACCCGTACTCTTAGCCCGTCCTATCCCTACTACTTTCTATCCCTACGGAGCATCTTGACTACACAAATAGCAGTAAATGACATTGGATCAGCAGAAGATTTTCTTGCCGCAATCGAAGGCACAATCAGAAATTTCAGCGACGGAGATTTAGTCGTTGGCACAGTCGTTCAAATTGATCGCGAAGAAGTACTCCTTGACGTCGGTTACAAGACAGAAGGCGTTATTCCTTCACGCGAACTCTCAATCCGTCATGATGCAGATCCAAATGACATCGTCAAGGTTGGCGATAAGGTCGAAGCTCTTGTTCTTCAGAAGGAAGATAAAGAAGGTCGCCTCATTCTCTCTAAGAAGCGCGCACAGTACGAACGCGCCTGGGGCGAAATTGAAGGCAAGAAGGAACGCGACGAAGTTGTCGTCGGAACAGTTATTGAAGTTGTTAAGGGTGGCCTCATCGTCGACATCGGACTCCGCGGCTTCTTGCCAGCATCCCTTGTTGAAATGCGTCGCGTCCGCGATCTCACCCCTTACATTGGTAAGCAGGTTGAAGCTCGCATTATCGAACTCGATAAGAATCGCAACAACGTCGTTCTCTCACGTCGCGCATTCCTTGAGCAGACACAGTCACAGTCACGCACTGAATTCTTGAACCAGCTCCAAAAGGGCCAGGTCCGTACCGGTGTTGTCTCATCAATCGTTAACTTCGGTGCATTCGTTGACCTCGGTGGCGTAGATGGACTCGTTCACGTCTCAGAGCTTTCTTGGAAGCACATCGATCATCCAGGTGAAGTTGTTGAAGTTGGCGACGAAGTAACCGTTGAGGTTCTTGAAGTTGATTTCGAGCGCGAGCGTGTCTCACTCTCACTCAAGGCAACACAGGAAGATCCATGGCAGGCATTTGCTCGCACCCACACAATTAATACTGTGGTTCCGGGTGTGGTCACCAAGCTTGTTCCGTTCGGAGCATTCATCCGTGTTCACGAAGGCATTGAAGGTCTTGTTCACATTTCTGAGTTGGCTGAGCGCCACGTTGAAATTCCAGAGCAGGTCGTCTCTGTTGGCGATGAACTATTTGTCAAAATTATTGATATCGACCTCGAGCGTCGTCGTATCTCACTTTCATTGAAGCAAGCTAATGAAGGACATGAAGTTGAAATCGAAGCATTCGATCCAACTCAGTACGGCATGTCTGCTCGCTACGATGCAGACGGAAACTTCATCTATCCAGAAGGTTTCGATCCTGATACTCAGGAATGGAAGCCAGGATATGACACACAGCGCGAAGAGTGGGAGCGTCAATACGCTGTTGCTCAAGAGCGCTTCCTTGCTCATAAGAAGCAGAAGTCAGAGGCAAAGGCAGCTGAAGAGGCTGCTGTTGTAGCTGAATAGATAGTTACGAAAAATCCGGCTGGGCCGCGAGTTGCTCCTTAACCTCGCGTAACCCAACCGGATTTTTCTTTTTCTACAGCGCACTGAAAGGTAAGGTAAGGACATGTTGGTAGTCGGACTTACTGGTGGAATCGGTGCAGGAAAGTCGACGGTAGCCCAGTTCTTCGCGCAACTTGGAGCGCTCGTCATCGATGCCGATCAGTTGGCTCGCATGGCTATTGAGCGCGGTACAGATGGTTTTGCCGATGTGATGCTCCGCTTCGGAGATGAAGTCATCGTCAACGGCGATATTGATCGAAAGAAACTTGCTGAGATTGTCTTCTCCGACCCGCAAGCCCGCAAAGATCTAGAAGCAATCATTCATCCACGGGTGCAAGCTCTCTTTGCAGAAGCAGTCGCAGATCTGAACGATGAAGATATCTTGATTTATGAAATACCACTTCTAGTTGAGACGGGAGCAGCTTCCAAGTTTGATTACATCGTTACTGTTGAATCAGATCTAGAGCTACGCAAGGAACGGCTACTTAAAAAAGGTCTTTACATCTCGCAGATTGAAAAGCGGATGGCTTCTCAGGCAAGCCCTGAAGCCCGCGCGGCGATTGCGGATAAAGTCATTCGAAACGATGGGGATGAAGATTCTCTCCTGCGCCAGGTCGAGAATCTTTGGGAGGGCGTTCTGCAGCCTCTCTCTTTAGGATAAGCAGGTGCGCCCGATAACAGATCTGCAGCGAAAAGTTGCTCCCTTTCAGGTCATCAGTGACTACGTTCCTGCTGGAGATCAGCCCGCTGCCATTGAAGAGATCGCTCGGCGGATTAATGATGGAGTGCAAGATGTAGTTCTCCTTGGCGCAACCGGAACAGGAAAGTCAGCGACGACAGCTTGGCTGATTGAACGGTTACAACGCCCCACCTTAGTGCTCGCGCCAAATAAGACGTTAGCAGCTCAGCTAGCAAATGAGTTCCGTGAACTTTTGCCAAATAACGCTGTCGAATACTTCGTTTCTTACTACGACTATTACCAACCTGAAGCCTATGTGCCGCAGACAGATACATTTATAGAGAAAGATTCCAGCGTCAATGATGAGGTAGAGCGACTACGTCACTCAGCCACCAACTCACTCCTTACGAGGCGCGATGTCATTGTTGTTGCCACAGTCTCTTGTATCTATGGTCTTGGTACGCCTCAAGAATATATCGACCGAATGATCCGCCTGAAGGTGGGAGATGAGATAGAACGAAATGCGCTGCTACGTAAATTTGTCGATGTGCAATACAAGCGAAACGATATGGCTTTTGAGCGCGGCACCTTTAGAGTGCGCGGAGACACCGTCGAGATTATTCCGATGTATGAGGAACTTGCCGTGCGTATTGAGATGTTTGGTGATGAGATTGAAAAGATCATGACTCTCAATCCGCTCACAGGTGAGATTGTCAACGATGAGACTGAGATCTATATCTTCCCGGCAACTCACTACGCAGCAGGCCCTGAAACCATGAAGCGCGCCATGAGCGATATCCAAGATGAGCTTCAAGTGCAGCTCAATTTATTTACGAAACAGGGAAAGTTGCTAGAAGAACAGCGCCTGCGGATGCGCACAACATTTGACCTCGAGATGATGGAGCAACTTGGATTCTGCTCAGGTATTGAAAACTACTCACGCCACCTCGATGGGCGCGAGCCAGGTTCGCCACCTAACTGCCTCTTAGATTATTTCCCAGAGGACTTCTTAGTTGTTATCGATGAGAGCCATGTGACTGTTCCTCAGATAGGTGCAATGTATGAAGGCGATGCTGCTCGCAAACGCACACTCGTTGAGCATGGCTTCCGTCTACCGAGCGCCCTTGATAACAGACCGCTGAAGTGGCCAGAATTTCTCGAGCGCACCGGGCAGAAGGTTTATCTCTCGGCAACGCCTGGAAAGTACGAGATGGCCAAGGTGGATGAAGATGTCGTTGAACAGGTTATTCGCCCAACAGGTCTTGTCGATCCTCAGATTATTGTTAAGCCAATCAAAGGGCAGATTGATGATCTACTCCATGAGATCAATATCAGAGCTGAGAAGAACGAGAGAGTTCTTGTTACGACCCTAACTAAGAAGATGTCAGAAGATCTCACGGATTATCTGCAAGAGAAGGGCGTCCGAGTTCGTTACCTGCACTCTGAAGTCGACACCTTGCGCCGAGTAGAGCTCCTACGTGAATTGCGAAGCGGTGAATACGACGTCCTAATCGGAATCAATCTTCTACGCGAAGGGCTCGATCTTCCGGAAGTTTCTTTAGTTGCAATCTTGGATGCCGATAAAGAGGGCTTCCTGCGCTCTGCGACATCTCTTATTCAAACAATTGGTCGCGCCGCCCGAAATGTATCTGGTGAAGTGCATATGTATGCCGATAACATCACAGCGTCTATGGCGAAGGCGATTGATGAAACAAACCGTAGGCGCGCAAAGCAGGTCGCCTATAACTTAGAACGTGGGGTAGACCCGCAGCCGTTGCGCAAGAAGATTTCCGATATCACCGATCTCATCGTGCAAGAGAGCGATGATACAGACGACATCATGGCCACCTTAAAGGGCAAGAAGTCAACGGCGATCTTGCCATTCTCGTCGAAGCCAACTGATTCCATGCCGCGCCAAGAGTTGATTGCGTTGATAGGCTCGCTCACCGAGCAGATGCGTAGCGCTGCCGATGAGCTTGCCTTTGAATTGGCTGCTCGTCTGCGCGATGAACTCCGCGAACTCAAACGCGAACTTAGAGGAATGGATGAGGCGGGTACATGAGCATCGAGAAGTTAGTCGTTCGTGGAGCGCGCGAACATAACCTCAAGGATGTCTCTATTGAACTTCCACGTGAGGCTCTTATTGTCTTTACCGGTCTCTCGGGTTCAGGTAAATCAAGTTTGGCCTTCGACACCATCTTTGCTGAAGGACAGCGTCGTTACGTTGAATCCCTCTCAGCTTATGCCCGCCAATTCTTGGGGCAGATGGATAAGCCAGATGTTGACTTTATTGAAGGGCTATCTCCTGCGGTCTCTATCGATCAGAAATCTACCAACCGCAACCCTCGCTCAACGGTCGGAACCATCACTGAGGTCTATGACTACTTCCGACTTCTCTTTGCTCGCGCCGGAAGACCGCACTGTCCGCAATGTGGCAAAGCAGTCTCACGCCAGAGTCCGCAGCAGATCGTTGATCAGATTCTTACGATGCCGGCAACAACGAAGTTTCAGGTACTAGCGCCAGTTATCCGCGAACGAAAAGGTGAGTTTGTTGATCTCTTTGCAGAGCTTGTTACACAAGGCTATTCACGCGCTCGTGTTGACGGCGAAACGATTGCCCTCACTGAGCCACCTAAGTTAAAGAAGCAAGAGAAGCACACCATTGAGGTCGTGATCGATCGCCTAACCGCTAAAGCGGAGAGTAAATCTCGTCTGACTGATTCCATCGAGACTGCTCTCAAACTGGGGAATGGTCTAGTACTTCTTGACTTTGTAGATGCCAAAGCCGGCGAGAAAGAGCACACCTATAGCGAGCACCTTGCTTGCCATGACTGCAATCTCTCCTTTGAAGAGCTGGAACCGCGTTCATTCTCATTCAACTCACCATTTGGAGCATGCCCTGAATGCACCGGTATCGGCACGCGTCTTGAAGTCGATGAAGAGCTGATAATTCCTGATGACTCCCTATCAATCAATGAAGGCGCCATCGCTCCTTGGGCGGGAGGCCAATCTTCAGAGTACTTCCTACGTCTACTCGAGGCGCTGGCGAAGGAGTTGAAGTTCTCGCTGGATAACCCTTGGAAGAAACTTTCAGTCAAGGCTAAGGAAGCGATAATCAATGGCTTTGATTACGAAGTTCATGTGAAATACAAGAACCGCTACGGTCGCGTGCGCAATTACTCAACAGGCTTTGAAGGCGTAGTGCCATTTATTCATCGCCGCCATAGCGAGACAGATAGCGATTACAGCCGCGATAAATATGAGGCGTATATGCGCCAGACTCCATGCCCTGCCTGTAAGGGTGCGCGTCTAAAGCCAGAAGTCTTATCTGTAACTTTGGGTGGAAAGAGCATCGCTGAAGTCTGTGCACTCTCCATCGATGATTGCGCTGCATTTCTAAAAGAGGTAAAGCTCAATAAGCGCGAAGCGCAGATCGCTGAACGCGTGATGAAGGAAGTGCATGCACGCCTTGGCTTCTTACTCGATGTCGGCCTTGATTACCTCTCACTCGATCGGCCAGCAGCGACGCTCTCAGGTGGAGAAGCCCAGCGCATTCGCTTAGCAACTCAGATTGGTTCGGGTCTCGTTGGCGTTCTCTATGTTTTGGATGAGCCATCTATTGGACTTCACCAACGCGATAACCGACGCTTGATTGATACCCTCACTCGCCTGCGCGATCTCGGAAATACTTTAATTGTTGTTGAGCACGATGAAGAGACCATTCGAACAGCCGATTGGATAGTCGATATCGGACCAGGTGCCGGCGAACATGGTGGTCGCGTTGTGGTCTCTGGCTCTTACGAAGAGTTGATTGCATCCAAAGAGTCCATCACAGGTGCTTATCTCTCTGGTCGAAAATCAATTGAGATTCCAAAAGAGCGTCGCGCCGTAGACCCAAAGCGCCAGTTGGTTATTAAGGGTGCAAAAGAGAATAACCTGAAGGATATTGAAGTAGCGATTCCACTCGGCCTCTTCGTCTCTGTAACCGGAGTATCTGGATCAGGTAAGTCAACCCTTGTGAATGACATCCTCTACACAACGCTTGCCAATAAACTCAATGGAGCTCGCCTTGTCCCAGGTCGACATCGCACAGTTACTGGAATCGATCAGCTCGATAAAGTTGTGCACGTAGATCAATCACCGATTGGGCGCACGCCGCGATCAAATCCGGCAACCTATACCGGAGTATTCGATAAAGTCCGCGCTCTCTTTGCAGAAACTACCGAAGCCAAGGTGCGCGGCTATCAACAAGGTCGATTCTCATTCAACGTTAAGGGTGGTCGCTGCGAAAACTGTTCTGGAGACGGAACTATCACCATTGAGATGAACTTTCTTCCCGATGTGTATGTCCCATGCGAGGTCTGTCATGGGGCTCGATATAACCGCGAAACTCTTGAGGTGCATTACAAGGGCAAGACCATCGCCGAAGTCCTCGATATGCCCATCGAGATAGCTCATACATTCTTTGAGTCAGTCCCAACTATTGCCCGATATCTCAAGACGCTCTGCGATGTAGGGCTGGGATATGTGCGCCTCGGACAATCTGCACCAACACTTTCTGGCGGTGAAGCCCAGCGCGTCAAGCTCGCCACCGAGCTACAACGGCGCTCAACTGGTCGAACAATTTATGTGCTTGATGAGCCAACAACAGGGCTTCACTTTGAAGATGTCAGCAAGTTGCTGGGAGTCCTCAAGCGCCTCGTGGAATCAGGAAATACCGTCATCGTCATCGAACATAACCTGGATGTCATTAAATCTTCTGATTGGGTTATTGATATGGGCCCAGAAGGTGGCTTCCGTGGTGGCACAGTTGTTGCAGAAGGAACACCTGAACAAGTGGCGAAGGTGAAGGGAAGCTACACCGGAGAATTTCTCGCCGAGATGCTTGCCAATAATCGACAAGTTCCTGTCCGAAAGACCGCAAAGCAGAAGTAAAAATGGCGCAACCTGCGAGTTACCGCCCCAAGGAGATTCCTGAAGAGCCAGGCGTGTATCGCTTCTTCAACGGCGATGACAAAGTTATCTACGTCGGCAAAGCGAAGAATCTTAAGAATCGTTTAACAACATACTTCGGATCTAATCTGGCACAGAAGACTTACCGGATGGTCCACGAGGCAGTGCGAGTGGATTGGACGATAGTTGCCACAGAGCTTGAAGCTCTTGCTCTGGAATTTAGCTGGATTAAACAGTTTCATCCGACGTATAACGTGCAGTTTAAGGATGACAAGTCTTATCCATATTTAGCAATCTCACTGAACGATGAATTCCCGCGTATCTTCATTACCCGGAAAGAGAAGCGCCCCGGACTTAAATACTTTGGGCCATATACAAATGCTTGGGCGCTACGGAATACCTATGAAGTTCTCCTTAAGGTCTATCCGGTTCGCTCATGTAGCGCTGGTAATTTCCAGAGAGCGCAACGTACAAAGCGGCAATGTCTGCTGGGGGATATCGGTAAGTGTGTCGCCCCATGTGTTGGTTGGGTAACTCCCGATGAGCATAAGGAGATTGCTCATAAGTTGGATGCCTTCATGGAGAAGGGAATGGAGAACTTACTTCCCACTTTACGAAGCGAGATGGAGCAAGCATCTGAACGTGAAGAATTCGAGCGAGCAGCACGTTTGCGTGATCAGATTGAATCTTTTGAAAAAGCGCAACGCTCCACACAGGGAAATCTCTCTGATGATTTAGATGGAGATTTCATCTCCATACATGAAGAAGGTCTGCACGCTGCTGGGTCGATCTTTGTTGTCAGGCGCGGTTCTATTAAGGGATCGCGTTCTTGGATTGTCGATCAAGAGCGCGCGCTCGAAGGCGATGATCAGATGGCATCACTGTTCTTCTCCATCTATAGCCAGAGTGCGCCCGCAGATATTCCGGCAGAGATTTACCTCAACCAGCCACCTCTCGACCAAAACGCGCTTGAGGAGTGGCTTACACAGCTACGAGGTGCCAAAGTTTCAATCAAGGTTCCGCAGCGCGGAGAGAAGGTTGAACTTCTGCAAACTGTTGAACGCAATGCCCACTATGCGCTTGTGCAGTATTTGAGTAAGCGCGCTACAGATGCAGCAGTCTCTGGCAAGGCGCTCCTTGAGTTAGAGGAAGAGCTACAACTGGCGCGGACTCCTTTGCGTATTGAGTGTTATGACATCTCGAATATCTCAGGGACATCTGTAGTTGCATCGATGGTGGTCTTTGAGGATGGATTGGCGAAGAAGAGCGAGTACCGCAGATTCATCATCGACACTGATACTGCCCAAGATGACACCCGCGCCATGCATCAGGTGATTACTCGTCGGATGAAGCGCCTACTTGCTGATCGACAGGTCAATCCATCAGAGATTGCTGAAACTGGAGGCAAGCTCAGCAAATTTGCCTACCCACCACAGTTGATTGTTGTAGATGGTGGCGCACCTCAAGTTGCAGCGGCGCAGAGAGCGCTTGATGAGTTAGGTATCACCGATGTTGCGCTCTG
>JAIXPU010000135.1 GCA_027486075.1 Streptomycetaceae bacterium
GATCCATATGGTGGCTTAGATGATTTAGTAAAGAAGGTGCTGCGTACACCAGAAAGTGCTGCGCAATCATTTAGCGATGATCCACTTCGGATGATGCGCGCTGCCCGTTTTGCTAGCCAACTTAACTTTGAGATTGATCCTGAAGTATTTACTGCGATGTCCACAATGACGAGCAGAATTTCAATTATCTCGGCAGAACGTATCCGTGATGAATTTATCAAGATGTTGATGTCGGAAAATCCACGTATTGGAATTACCGCACTTGTTGATTCAGGTTTAGCAGAGATGGTTCTCCCTGAAATTCCTAAGTTGCGCCTAGAAATTGATGAGCACCACCACCATAAAGATGTATACGAACATTCAATTACAGTGCTGGAACAAGCGATTGCGCAAGAAGAGCGACTAGGTGGACCTAATCTAGTTATTCGTTTAGCAGCTCTACTGCATGACGTCGGTAAGCCAAAGACTCGTAATCTCATCGAAGGCGGCGGCGTTTCATTCCATCACCACGAGATCGTCGGCGCACGTTTATCAAAGGCTCGCATGAAGGCGCTCCGCTTTGATAATGAGACCATCGATGCAGTTGAAACGTTGGTAGCGCTCCACCTACGTTTTCATGGGTATGGCGACGGTGAATGGACTGATTCTGCAGTGCGTAGATATGTGCGCGATGCCGGCGATTTACTGACACATCTGCATGTACTTACACGCGCTGATTGCACTACTCGTAACGCCAAAAAGGCTGAACGTTTAGCGCGCACATATGACAGCTTGGAAGAGCGCATCGCTAAGTTAGCGGAGGAAGAAGAACTATCCAGAATTCGCCCTGATCTCGATGGCGCACAAGTAATGAAGCTACTTGGGATCTCACCATCCGCTGATGTAGGCAAGGCGCTTGATTTTCTGATGGAGCTTCGAATGGAACACGGTCCACTGGGTGAAGCACGTGCGACTGAAGAGTTACTGCAATGGTGGAAAGCTAGGCGACATCCCTAATAAAGAATTTCTTTGGCCGCAGCACGACCGTCGCGCATAAGAACCAAGCGACTGAAACTCCTAAAGGAAGTTGCCAGGAATCACCAGATAGAGGCAGCACCCAAGCGGCTAATAAAGATGAGCTAACAATTGCGGCATTTACAACTACGTCATAGACGGCAAAGACGCGGCCACGGAAGAAATCATCAATCTTGGATTGCACAAGTGCATCATTGGTGACCTTCACGCTCTGTCCACATAAAGCAGTGAAGAAGGCTGTGGCAGCAAGCAATACTGGGTTGCGGTCAATAACCAACAAGAGTGCGCTCACACTCGCAGCAGCAATCGATAAACGCATCCAGCGATGTCGCCCTACCTTTGCAACTCCACGAGGTGCAATGAGTGCGCCGATAACAAAACCAACTGCGGCGATACTGAGTGTGAAACTTAGTCCAGCAAGTCCTGCGCTGCTATCTGCTGGATCATTAAATGAATTTCGCTCGAGTAAGAGCGCAGTCAAAGTAAGTGCAGTTAAACCACCGCGATGGATAGCAACAGCGACAATGCCACGAGCTGCATCTGCATGATTGCTAAGGAAGGCAAAACCTTCTCGCATCTCCTTGAGCCCTTGAGTGATGCTGCCTTTGACAATCTCATGAGGTCGCGGACCAATCTCTTCCTTTGCAAGAAGTGAGGTCAAAAGTGCGGCGATGAGGTAACCAACAGATGCAGCAACGATAAGAAAGGCATCGGAGTGATCTGCTGAGGCGAAGCGATCGAAAATCTTCCGCAGCCCAAGACCAAGTCCGCCTCCGAGTACAACCCAGACGGAGCCTCCAGTAACAGCAAGGGCATTCGCAGAGATGAGATTAAGCGGAGTAGTCATCAGCGGAATACCAGCTGAAAGTCCAGCCAAGATAAGTCTGTTAACACCAAATGCAATTAATACAAATGCGGTAATAACTGTTCCGGTGTAATCGTTATAGATAAGAAATGCAATAACTAGAAGCGTTGCTGACCGCGAGAGATTTGAAAAAAGTATTGCGCGCTGTCTAGAGAAGCGATCCAAGAGAGTTCCAACAAAAGGGCCGATAACTGAATACGGAAGTAGAACAACAGCGAATGCAACTGCGGCGCTCGTTGCACTTGCTTGGCGCTCTGGAGAGAATAAGAGAAAAGATGCCAGCGCGCTCTGGAAGAGCCCATCAGTGAATTGACCCGACCAACGAACGCGCAGCAGGCGGAAGAGCTTCTTATCTCTCACCAACTGCCACAGTGTTATCTGCTGGGTCATATGAGAAGCGTAGTTAATGAAAGAGGATTATTCTTCTCCTGCTATGAAAACAAAGCGAGGATTCATCGACTATTCACTTGATAAGCGGGCGACCCTGCTCGCGCTCTTCCGTGGAGTAGTTGATGCATGCGATGCAGATCCATACTTAATGCGCGCAGCGAAATATCATGGCGAGAAAGCAGATAGAAAGTGTCCAGTCTGTAAGAAAGATTCTTTAGTTGAACTTCGCTACACATTTGGCGATCAGCTTGGCCAATTTTCCGGGCGCATTAAAAACGGTGGTGAGTTGTTAGAGATGGAGAGAGAATTCGGTGAATTCTCTGTGTATGTAGTTGAAGTGTGCCGTGAATGTTCATGGAACCATCTCTGCTCTACCTACTTACTTGGCGATGGCCGTGAGCGTAAAGCCCCAAGGAGACAACGAACACTTGAGGACGAGGACTTTGCTTCGCCATCGTTGCGGTAATTGCCTAGTAATCTGCGAACATGGTTAAACCACTTCTGATCCGCGCTGGTGTATTTATCGCCGGATTCAGCTTTGTTGCAGGAGCAACGCTCTTTGCCTTTGCTTGGTTTACCGTCTCGATTCCTGATCCGAATGCTTATGTAAATAGCCAATCAACAATCATTCAATATTCCAACGGCGCTGAAATCGGTCGCATCGGAACTCAGAACCGTCAAATTCTGCCGCTTGCCAAGATTCCACTCAAACTTCGTTACGCAGTAATGGCCGCTGAAGATCGCGACTTCTATTCCAACCGTGCATTTAGCGCAACAGGTATTGCTCGTGCGCTACTCAACAATATTCGAACTGGTGATCTCAATAGCGCTGGTGGTTCAACCATCACACAGCAGTATGCGAAGACGGCATTTTTAACGCCGAGCCGAACGATTCAGCGCAAGATTAAAGAGCTAGTCATCTCTCTTAAATTAGAGAATGCGATGACGAAAGATCAGATTCTTGAAAACTATCTCAACACTATTTACTTTGGTCGAGGCGCATATGGCGTGCAGACTGCGGCGCAACAGTATTTCAATCGCAATGCAAATCAATTAACGCTTTCACAATCTGCAGTGGTTGCAAGTATTTTGCGCTCCCCTGGTCTCTATGACCCATTCTTTGGAGATAAGGCGCAGAAGGAGAGAAATAGAGCTCGCCTTGATGCCAGATTCCAATATGTATTAGATGGAATGCTTGAGAAGAAGTGGATTACTGAAGCTGAGGTGAAGGCTGCAAAGATGCCGCTGATTGCACCGCGCACAACCTCAGGCCAGCTCAGCGGCCCTAAGGGCTACATCATCGATTCAGTTCAGAAAGAGTTGAGCAAAGTTGGCTTTACTCAAGAACAGCTACTTGTTGGCGGGTATGTCATTAAGACAACTCTTGATCAACGCGCACAGACATCGGCAGTCGATGCAGTCAATCGCTTAACGCCATCGCCTGCGCCAGCAAACCTTCACACCGCCCTTGTTGCGATTCGCCCAGGCACGGGCGAAGTCATTGCGATGTATGGCGGCCGCGACTATGTAGTGCGCCAGTTAAATGATGCTACGCAATCAATTGCGCTAGCCGGCTCTACCTTTAAAGCCTTCGCACTTATTGCAGGGCTCGAAGCAGGAATTCCACTGACATCGATGTGGAATGGTGATTCACCACAAGTATTTGATGATCTCGGTAAACCATATGAAGTCGCTAACTATGGAAATGAAGGTTGGGGGCAGGTTGATTTACTTTCTGCGACACAACATTCCATTAACACTGTCTATGTTCCACTTGGCATTAAGGCAGGGCTAGATAAAGTTGTCGATGCAGCGCGACGTGCAGGAATCCCTGAGACAGTTGCCATGATTGGAACTCCATCAGTAACGCTCGGTGTAGCAAGCCCACACGTCATCGACGTCGCTAATGCATATGCAACATTTGCAGCGCAAGGTGTTTATTCAAAGCCATACATGGTTGCTCAGGTAACTGGTCCAAATAAGGGCGTGCTCTATCAAGGAAAGCCACAGACCCAAGAAGTATTTAGTAAAGAGGTCATGGCTGATTTAACGTATGCGCTTAAGAGCGTTGTCACTGGTGGAACAGGTGCTGCGGCCCTCGGCCTTGGTCGTCCTGCTGCAGGTAAGACTGGTACATCGCAATCAAATGCATCTGCCTGGTTTGCCGGTTACACACCACAACTATCTGCAACTGTGGCGCTCTTCCGCGATAGCGCATCAGAATCACTCAACGGTATTGGTGGTCTGACATCTGTGACTGGTGGATCTTTCCCAGCGCGTATATGGACTGCATTTATGAAGGGCGCGCTCCGCAATGAGCCGGTCATGAGCTTTCCTGCCCCTTCAAATATCGGCGGACTTGATCCTGTTGTGATGACAAGCGGTGGTCGCCAAGTTAAGAAAGATTAGTTCGATCTATGCGCGTTACAACCCGCGTAGTTATTGCTTTAGCGCTCCTTGCCTCGTTACTTAGCTTCGCAAAATTTAATTACTGCGCGCAAACTGGTTGGAAGACGCCCGGTCAATATGTACATGCCTGCTATTCAGATATCCCTGCGCTCTACGGTGAAAGAGGGCTAGATAAAGGGGTTTGGGCTTATAACAACGGTGAAAATTCTGTTGAGTATCCAGTAGTTCAGGGCGCCATCATGTGGGTGAGTGCGAAGGTAATTCCTGATGGTGCAAAAAACTATTTCTATGGAAGTGCGTTGCTGCTCGCACTCCTCTTTATCTTTATCGCACTCATTGTCTTTCGGATCAGACCTGAATTCGGGTATTTACTACCGCTAGCACCAGCTGCCATTGCAGCTCTATATATCAACTGGGATCTGTGGGCGATTGCAGCGATGATGTTGGCAATCTATTGGTTTGATCGCAAGCAAGATAATGCGAGCGCTTTTGCTTTAGGAATTGCAATCTCTACCAAGTTCTTACCAATCTTTCTTCTTATTCCAATTGCGTTGATTTACTTTAGACGTGAAGATTTACTGAAGTTTGTAAAGTATTCAGCGGTTGTGATTGTAACTTTTGTAGCAATTAATCTTCCTGTTGCTCTGACTACCTTTGATGGTTGGTGGCGCTTCTACTCACTCAACCTCAATCGTGGTTCAGATTGGGGATCTCTTTGGTATGCGCTTTCAAACCTTGGTTTAGATCTCACTCACCAGAATTATCTTTCAGTTTTGCTTCTACTTATCGCCATCACGCTCTTTTCACTTTTCTTCTTGCAGACAGTTGATGTTTTAAAACTTGCACACGTCGCGCTCTTCATCATGATTGCCGTCATGGCAGTCAGCAAGGTGTATTCACCGCAATATGTTTTATGGCTTGTCCCCCTTACCGTTATTGCACTCATTGATAAACGTGATCTGGCAATCTTCTGGTTCTGGCAGGGCGCTGAAGTTCTGTATCACCTAGCGATCTGGCAGCACCTGGCCTCGGTGACTGGCGCTAAGTTTGGGCTACCGGTTGTCGCCTATTCGGTCATCACCTTGATACGTATTGGGGCCTCGATCGCCCTGGTCGTACGCCTGGCTGCCCGCCACCGTAAATCGGGCGTATTCCCCAGCGAATTTCTCTTATCCACGGGCGAGAGTTACCCTTAACCTCTTCACGAAGAGCCCGCCGGGTGTATTTGTGAAGAGTATTAACCCTCTTGTCACGTCAAATGCCGTGGCCGTTTAGTCCAAAGGAGGTCGGGTTAACGTATGCGTCACTATGAACTAATGGTAATTCTCGATCCAGAACTCGAAGAACGTACCGTCACACCATCACTTGAGACATATCTCAAAATCATCAAAGACAGCGGAGGCCGCGTCGACAAGCTCGATGTTTGGGGCAAGCGCCGTATGTCATTTGAAATCAATAAGAAGCCTGAAGGCATCTATGCAGTCGTCGATATGCACTGCGAGCCAGCGGCAATCAAAGAGTTAGATCGTCAGCTCAACCTGAACGAATCTGTCTTACGCACAAAGGTTCTTCGTCCGCTCTAGTTTTCAATTCCGAATCGCTGCGCTAATCGGAACTCAATTGTCCACAGTTGCGGTGATTCGAAAACGAAAAGTCAGAGTAGACGAGTAATTTATAAGTACGGACTCCACCAGTAGAGACCCCCAGAGTAGAAGCTAAGAAAAGAGGAAGAAATGGCAGCAGGAGATACAACAATCACAATGATCGGCAACCTCGTTGAC
>JAIXPU010000041.1 GCA_027486075.1 Streptomycetaceae bacterium
AGAGCGCCTCACGACACAAATTGCAGATGCACTGGTTGAAATTCTCAACCCAATGGGCGTTATCGTGATTATTGATTGTGAACACCTCTGTATGTCGATGCGCGGCGTTCGTAAATCGCAAGCCCGCACTACAACCTCAGCGGTTCGAGGCGTATTACGCGACTCAGCAACTCGCGCTGAAGCCATTAGCCTTATTACGAATCGATAGTCGCCATGTTGGTGATGGGGATTCTTAATGTCACTCCTGATTCATTCGCTGATGGTGGCTTGCACTATGACACTGAAATTGCAATTGCGCGTGGCTTGGAAATGATTGATGAAGGTGTAGACATCATTGATGTTGGAGGCGAATCAACGCGTCCGGGCGCTGATCGAGTTTCTGAAGATGAGGAACAAGCAAGAGTATTGCCAGTAATTCGCGCACTTGCTGAAAGCAAAGTAGCCATTAGCATCGACACAATGCGCGCCAGTACTGCCCGACTAGCAGTCGAAGCCGGTGCCAGCATCGTTAATGATGTCAGCGGTGGTGCAGCGGATCCAGATATGTTTGCAACTGTTGCAGATCTTGGCTGTAAGTACACCTTGATGCATTGGCGCGGCCACTCAAAAGATATGAATTCCAAGGCTCTTTATGGCGATGTTGTCGCCGATGTTATTGAAGAGGTCACCATGCAGCTCGATAAAGCACTTGCTGCTGGAGTAAAGCGCGAGAACATCATCCTTGATCCGGGATTGGGATTTGCTAAGGATCCTGAACATAACTGGGAGATCCTCAATCGAATTGAAGAATTTACTGCACTCGGCTATCCGGTTCTGATTGGCCATTCGCGTAAGCGCTTCTTAGGTGGAGATAATCCAGGTGGTCGCGAAGAGGCGACCGTTGCAGTAACTCAATCTCTAGTTGGAAAAGGAATCTGGGCAGTAAGGGTTCACGGAGTGAAGGCCAACGTTGAGGTGGTGAAAAAATGAGCGATCGCATCAGCCTCAGAGGAATCAAGGGATTTGGCTATCACGGAGTTTTTGAGCACGAAGCGAAGAATGGACAAGATTTCTTCGTTGATTTAGAGATTACCTTGGATCTTTCCAAAGCGAGCAGAACCGATGAATTAGCTGACACCATCGACTACGGAGCACTGACAGATTTAGTAGTTGAAGAGATTACCGGCGAACGAGTTCAGTTGATTGAAAGGTTGGCTGGCCGGATAGGCGATCGCATCAAGGCGCAACACCCAGAAATAGATTGGATCGAGGTAACAGTTCATAAGCCAAAGGCACCTGTCTCATCTGAGGTGGCAGATATTTCGGTAACAATTACGCGATGAAGGCTGTAGTTGCACTCGGTGCCAATATTGGCAACCCCCGCGAGCAGATGGATTTAGCCGTGGCGCTACTTCGTGAAGCAACTGAAGTAATTGCTGTATCAAGTTACTTTGTCACAAAGCCTGTTGGTGGTCCAGAACAACCCGATTACCTCAATGCAGTCTGCATCCTTGAATCTGACTTACCTGCAATTGATTTGCTCGCAGTATTGCAAGGTATTGAGAAGAGTTTAGGAAGAGAGCGCAACGAGCGCTGGGGTCCACGAACTATTGATCTTGATCTCATTCAATACGGTTCACTCTTAAGCGCCGCTGATGAACTCGAACTTCCGCATCCACGTGCGCACGAACGGCGATTTGTCCTTGAACCTTGGTTTGAGATTGAGCCAGATGCAATTCTGCTTACACACGGGAAGATTTCTGAACTTTTGGCGCAATTGCCTTAACGCCTTAGAATTAAAGCACTGCCTGCCCGGTACCTGAAAGGACTGGAGCCATGAAAGTAGTAACAAATGTGCAAGAGCTTCCTTCTGCCTGCGCCTTTGTTCCAACTATGGGAGCGCTCCACGCCGGACATGCATCTTTATTTACCTTAGCGAAGAGTTACTCAGAGAACGTTGTCGCAAGTATCTTTGTTAATCCACTTCAATTTGAGAACGCACGAGATTTGGCGCTCTATCCGCGAACCCCTGAAGCCGATAGTGAAATCGCTGCAGCTGCTGGAGTTACGCATCTGTGGCTGCCGAATTTTCGGGATATCTATCCTGAAGGATTTACAACTTTATCTGCTGGACCAATCGGGGATATCTATGAAGGAGCATCTCGCCCTGGACATTTCGATGGAGTAGTCACAGTCGTCCGCAGATTTTTTGATTTACTTAAACCAAAGTATGCAATCTTTGGAGAGAAAGATTTTCAACAACTATTTCTTATTAAGGCGATTGCAGATGGCGTTGAGATTGTCACCGCTCCAACATTTCGTGAGCCAGATGGAATGGCAGCATCATCGCGCAACACTCGCCTTACTGAAGAAGCAAGAGTGGCGGCCACCGTTATCTTCAGGGCTCTTCAGGGTGCGGGCTCAGAGGATCAACTACGTCAGATACTGGCCACAGAACCACTCTTCCAACTCGACTATGCCGACTTTATTGATGAAGTTGATTTCACCCACGCTCACAGTGGTACTCAGAACGTTCGGGCGATCGTCGCTGGCTGGATTAATGGAGTCCGTTTGATTGACAATATG
>JAIXPU010000081.1 GCA_027486075.1 Streptomycetaceae bacterium
CCAGCGATTCTTTCGGAGTCGTGCACATTCATCTGGCACCCGTAGGTTTCGACGAGATATGTGCGAGTCATAAGACTCATCTTATTTCAGGTCTAGTTGGTGATGCGAATTGGTGCAATGCCGCGAGCAATCTGACGCTCGAAATGGACTTCTCGCTTGTCGTTAAAGACCGCAGCCGCCTGATAGGTCTCATCCATAAATGCTTTGAGTTCATCGCGGGCTTTGAGGCCATCACCAGATAAATCATCTCTCTCAAAAACATTCCAAGCTCGAAGCACCGGCGCTACGACATCATCTAGATGCTGCTGGAGATCGTAAATTCCAGCCAAAGCAATCTGAACTGCCTTGCGACCAAATCCCGGCATATTGGCGCCCGGCATATCGAAGTTTGTGACCACATCAGTAATTGCGCGCATTGCGGCATTTGGTTCCATGTCCAGGGCGGCCGAAAGCGTGTTGCGATAGAAGAGCATGTGTAGGTTTTCATCGAGGGCAACGCGCTGCATCATGCCTTCTGCAATGGGATCATCGGAAAGTTTTCCAGTATTGCGATGTGAAATACGCGTGGCAAGTTCCTGGAAGGAAACATAGGCAATCGTATGCAACATATCGTTTTCGTATGGCGTCTGATAGCCGAGGGACATATGTGCCATACGTAGATCTTCTAGTTGATATGGGTCTACTCCACGAGTTGCCATCAAATAATCGCGGATAACAATTGCATGTCGCGCTTCTTCTGCTGTCCAGCGTTCAATCCAATTTCCCCATGCGCCATCACGACCCATAGAGATAGCAATCTCTGTGTGATAGCTCGGTAAGTTATCTTCAGTGAGCAGATTAAGTACTAGAGAATCCTGCGCAACGGGAGTCAGGCGAGAGTCTTTCGCCTCCCATGCATCTCCATTAAGGGGGCCCGCATAATCACGGCCTTCTGACCATGGGACATACTCGTGGGGATACCAGTTCTTCTGTACAGAGAGGTGGCGCTCGAGTTCAACTGCGACTACCGGTTCAAGATCTCGAATTAGTCTTGACTGGATTAGTGCTGACTCTTCGCTCATGGTCGCAACAGTACGGCAGTGACTTTGTTACTTACGAGTTAGAAATTATCTTTTGCACGTTTTTGAGCCTGTTGTGTGCGCCATTTCGCAATTTCCGCGTGATTGCCACTCAGTAAAATCTCGGGAACCGAGATTCCACGCCACTCTTGAGGTTTAGTGAAAATTGGATATTCGAGATATCCCTCGGCGTTATGTGACTCTTCGGTAAGCGAGTCAGGGTTTCCAAGAACGCCTGGAATAAGTCTCGTAATGGCTTCAATCATCACCATCGCTGCTACTTCCCCGCCACCGAGGACATAGTCGCCGATTGATGCTTCGTGAACCTTGATGTTTCGTGCCTGAAATTCTGGTTGCGAGTAATACTGGCGAATGCGATCATCAATTCCTTCATATCGCCCGCATGCAAAAATCAACTGGGTAGAAGATGAGAAGCCTGCTGCAATTTTCTGGTTGAAGCGCTTACCTGCGGGAGTCAGGATGATGATCTCTGCGCCATCCTGAATTACCGAGTCAATAGCCTGCGCCCAGACTTCAGGAAGCATGACCATGCCTGCTCCACCACCATAGGGAGTGTCATCTACTGTGTTGTGATTATCGTTGGTGAAATCTCGCAAATTGTGAACTTTGATATCAACAATTCCAGAACTTTGTGCCTTACCTAAAAGCGAAAGGCTGAGTGGGGCTAAGTACTCAGGAAAAATAGTGATGACATCAATCTTCACTTCATCTCTCCTTCAATAAGAGGTGGAATCACGGTCATGCGACGGGCTTTGACATCTACAACCGGGACAAGCTGGTGCACAAAGGGAATAAGTGTTTCGGCAGAAGCCGACTTAATAACCAAGACATCTTGACCTGGCAGATTAAGCACTTCGCTCACCTCTCCAAATTCATCGCCATCGACTAAGAAAGCTTTACAGCCAATGAGCTGAAGAACGTGATAATCATCTTGATCAACGCCTGGCGCTTCAATATCAACATCTGCATATAAAAGCTCGTTACGTAGCGTCTCGATGGCGTTTCGGTCTTCAATGCCTTCAAAAGAAAGTAAGAGAATTCCATTATGAACGCGCGCAGAAGCCACGGTGAGATTTCCGTGGCTTTCTGTCTCTAGAACTGCGCCGAGGGCAAAGCGATCTTCTGCTTCATCTGTTCGGACTTCGATAGTAGCTTCACCCAAAATTCCGTGAGCTTTACCGATGCGGCCCACGTTTAATTTCATGGGTAAATGAAAAGTTAGCGAACCTCGTCGGTATCGATGAGATCGACGCGTACGGTGCGACCTGCAAGAGCGCTTACGACTGTGCGAAGCGCCTTTGCTGTGCGACCGTTACGACCGATTACCTTGCCGATATCTTCAGGATTGACACGCACTTCGAGCGTGGTGCCACGACGGTGGGTCTTCTCCTTCACATTGACATCGTCAGGATTATCAACGATTCCCTTTACGAGATGTTCGAGAGCTTCATCAATCATTATGCGGAAGGTGTTTCTTCAGTGGTTGCTTCTGCCGCGAGAGCTTCATCAACAACGGCAACTTCTTCTGTTACTGCTTCAACTGCAGTGTCCGGAGTTGCAACGGAGCTTGCTTCGTCCGAGGTTCCAGCTGAAGTTGTGTCTTCGGCAATTTGATCTGTAACAGCAGGTGTCTCTACCTCAGTTGGTTCGGACACTGCCACTGGGTTTGCCTTAGCAGCCAACTTCTCTTGCGCCTTCTTCTTCATAGTTGTCGCACCTTCTGCAGGTTCTGCAGCAGCAGCCTTAACAGCGGCTTCGTAGGCAACGCTCTTATGTGGCTTAGGAGCTGCAACCTTAAGAGTGCCTTCTGTTCCTGGAAGACCCTTGTGCTTCTGCCAATCACCAGTCACCTTAAGAAGAGCCTCTACAGCCTCTGAAGGTTGTGCGCCAACG
>JAIXPU010000007.1 GCA_027486075.1 Streptomycetaceae bacterium
CGATCGCGACCACGGTTACGGTCACGACGGTTACGCCCACCACGATCATCGCGGTCAAAGTTACGATCTTGTGGACCGCTGTTATCGTCTGAATCTTCTTCATCGCGCTGCTCATCGGAAGAGTTATTAGAACTCTTTGAGTCACGATTATTCTTCTTGGCATCTCGCGCTGCGCGACGCGCTTCGCGTTCTGCCTTTGCCGCTTCGCGGTTAGCTGCTTGGAGATCTGCAATCGCTACGACGAGATCATCCTTCTTGAGCTTGGCGGCGCCATCGATGCCGAGTTGCGACGCAACTTCCTTTAACTTCGGAAGGGTCATGGCTGAGAGCTCAGGGCTGCTAGAACGAACAGGTTCTGTTGTTGTCATGTATTTCTTTTCAGTCTGGGGCTTAGGGTGTAAAGCCCATGGTTGATTTTTTTACGTAAAGTTTTGGAGATTTTTTTCTTTGTTTATTTCATCAATTCTTACTTTGACCCTTACTTACGGGCTGAACTGATGCCAAAACTATAGCAGGGTGGCGCCGCGGCTAGCAATTTCGAGAGATTTACCCTCAAATTTTGCGCCTCCTGCGCGAGATAACTGCTCACTCTCTTCTTGATCGCCTGTATGGAGGGCAAGGACTGTAGGACCTGCTCCAGAGATAAATGCAGCTACGCCAGCGGCGCGTAACTTCGTCATCAGCGCAAAGGATGCAGGCATGGCCTCTTGGCGATAGCTCTGATGAAGAAAATCTTCTGTTGCAGTCAGCAATAAATCTGGGCGAATTGTTAAGGCCTGCATCATGATTGCTGTGTTGGTGCTATTTCGCTGCGCATCTGCGAAAGGAATTGAATCAGGCAGCATAGCGCGCGCCTTTTTTGTTGCTAGCGCAGTAGCAGGAATAAATGCCATTACCTTGATGCGTGGATCAACCGGCAGATGAAGTGCGTGCGCAACCATCTTTGACTTTACTTCATCTTGCCAGGCAACAGTTGCGCCGCCATAAAGAGCTGCTGCCACATTATCTGGATGGCCTTCCATCTCATTTGCTAGATTCAGAAGAACTTCATCGCTCATCTTGTCCGCGCCAGTCAGAACCAATGAACGGGCAAGTACTAAGCCACCAACGATTGCTGATGCCGATGAGCCAAGTCCTCTTCCATGAGGAATGACATTGAGCGCGCGGACGGAGATTCCTTTTGGCTTTCCACCTAAGAAGTCGAAACCTTTATACATCGCTTTAACCAATAGATTCTTATCGGTGCGCGGTACTTCATCAGCGCCTTCGCCAGTGACATCGATATCTAGGCCACCTTCATCAAGAATCTGTGCGACGTAACGGTCGTACATTCCAAAGGCTAGACCGAATGAATCAAAGCCCGGACCCAAATTTGCAGAAGTTGCAGGTACCTGCACCTGAATCGGATTGGCTTTAAAAGTCGGTTTCATTTTAAGCAAGGCCTAACGCTTTAGCTGCAATCTTTGCATTGACAGGAACAACGACAGGCTTCTTTGCAGCCTCTAGTGCATAGGGAATGTCTTTTAATCCATGTCCAGTCACAGTGATAACAATTGTCTGGTCTTTAGGCAATTTGCCCGCCTTCTTGTACTTGATCAAACCTGCAAGACCAGCAGCAGATGATGGCTCGACGAAGATTCCTTCTTTCGCTGCAATCAAGCGGTATGCAGCCAAGATTTCGCGATCTGTTACTGAATCAATTACTCCGCCAGACATATCGCGAGCTTCTAGCGCCTGCTGCCATGATGCTGGATTTCCAATACGAATCGCTGTTGCAATTGTCTCTGGATTCTTCACAACTTTACCCTTAACGATTGGTGCGGCACCTGCTGCTTGGAATCCGTACATCATCGGCAGCTTTGTTGTGAGCCCATCCTTGTTGTACTCCTTATAGCCCTTCCAGTATGCGGTGATGTTTCCGGCATTGCCTACTGGAAGTGCGTGAATATCCGGCGCATCACCCAACATATCTACCACTTCAAAGCTGGCAGTCTTTTGGCCTTCGATACGAAATGGGTTAACTGAGTTAACTAGTGCCACTGGATAATTTTCTGAAAGTTCACGTGCAAGCGTCAAGCAATCATCAAAGTTTCCATTCACCTGCAAAATTGTTGAGCCATGAATTACCGCTTGGGCGAGTTTTCCCATTGCAATCTTGCCCTTGGGAATAAGAACCGCTGGGCGCATTCCGGCCTTAACTGCATAAGCTGCAGCTGATGCTGATGTATTTCCAGTTGATGCGCAGATAACAGCTTTTGCGCCATCCTCGGCCGCCTTTGAAATCGCCATTGTCATTCCGCGGTCTTTGAATGAACCTGTCGGATTTAGACCTTCGTACTTGATCCAAACATTGTTGCCTAAAAGTTCAGAGAGATTGCATGCATAAATAAGTGGAGTTCCGCCTTCGCGAAGTGATACGACGGGGGTCTTGGCAGATACAGGCAGGCGATGACGATATTCCTCAATAACTCCACGCCATTGATGAGCGCCGCTCTTCTTCGAAAAGATTCCCATTACGCAATCGCTCCTTCAACGCGGATAACACTAGAAATCTTATTGACGATTTCCATCTTCTTGAGAGCTTCGACTGTTGCCTTGAGTTCGCCTTCGGTAGCACGGTGGGTCACGATGATGAGCTCGGCATCCTCGTCTCGACCATTCTGATCAACAGTCTGAATAGAGACACCTTGAGAAGCAAAACACTGGGCAATCGCAGCTAAAACACCTGACTTATCCTCAACTTCGAGGCGAATAAGGAATTTAGTCTTTGTAGTTTCGATCGGAGCAATGTCGCGATCGGCATAATCTGTTTCGCGCTGCCCAATCGAGTTAAGTGCAATGTGGCGAGAAACTGCGACTATGTCACCCAATATTGCAGATGCAGTTGGCTGTCCTCCTGCTCCACGTCCATAGAACATCAGCGGGCCTGCAGACTCAGCTTCAACAAATACGGCATTAAATGCATCGCGCACCGAAGCCAATGGATGGCTCTTATGAATCATCACTGGATGAACGCGCACAGAGATTTCATCGGCAGGAGTGAGCTCAGAGATAGCTAGCAACTTAATGACATGGTCCATCGATTTAGCAATCGCAACGTCTTCTAGAGTTATCTTGGAGATTCCTTCGCGATAGACATCCTCGACTGTGACGCGGGTATGGAAAGCCAAGCCAGAAAGAATTGCAGCCTTAGCTGCTGCATCGAAGCCTTCGATATCTGCAGTTGGATCTGCCTCGGCATAACCTAACTTCTGCGCTTCTTTGAGGACATCGGCAAATTCGCGATTGTCTTCATGCATCTTGGTAAGAATGTAATTTGTTGTGCCGTTGACAATTCCCATCAAGCGAACAACGTGGTCACCGGCGAGTGAGTCGCGGAGCGGGCGAATAATTGGAATCGCACCAGCAACAGATGCTTCGTAGTAAATATCTTCACCCTTGGCATAGGCAGCGCTAAAGAGGTCGGCGCCATGGCTGGCAAGAAGAGCCTTATTTGCAGTCACAATGGATTTGCGATTATTGATTGCCAGCAGAGCTAATTCGCGCGCCGGTTCAATGCCGCCCATTACTTCAACGATGAGATCAATCTCTGGGTCATTAACAATTGAAAATGGATCGGTAGTGAAGAGAGCTGGATCAAGGCCTTCATAAGGCTTTATTGTGCGAACTGCAATACGAGCCAATTCAATCTTTACACCTGCACGAGTTGATAGCTCTTCGGTATCTGCGAGCAGCAGACGAGCTACTTGGCTGCCAACAACGCCGCAGCCGAGCATGCCAATGCGAACAGGTTTATCTGCGGGGCTCATAAACCTATTCTTTCACATCAAGGGCGAGTAAATCTGCCTCATTTTCTCGACGCACAATTACGCGGGCTTTTCCATCTTTTACTGCGACAACAGGTGGTCTTGGCACGTGGTTGTAATTACTCGCCATGCTGCGGCCATAAGCGCCAGTTGCAGGTGTTGCAATCAAATCTCCTGGTGCAATATC
>JAIXPU010000109.1 GCA_027486075.1 Streptomycetaceae bacterium
GAGGGCTACCTAGTAGCGCAAGCACCATTTACTGAACCTGTAGGACCTAGCTTCTGGGGGCGTTTATCATGACAGCACGCGAAAGAATCGCCGGCAACGTTGCAGGTTATGTAGATGACCGCACCGGCGGCGCCAAGTGGATGAAGAAGAACCTGCAAAAGGTCTTCCCTGATCACTGGTCATTCCTTCTCGGTGAAATTTGCTTGTACTCATTTATTATCCTGCTGCTCTCAGGAACTTTCCTTACCTTCTGGTTTGATCCATCAATGCGCGAAGTTGTTTATGACGGCACCTATGAACCGCTGCAAGGCGTCAAGATGTCTGCAGCTTATGCCTCAGCGCTAGAAATTTCTTTTGAAGTCCGTGGCGGTCTCTTAATGAGACAGATTCACCACTGGGCAGCGCTCATCTTTATGGTGGGAATTGTTGTTCACCTCATGCGCGTCTTCTTTACAGGCGCGTTCCGTAAGCCACGCGAATTCAACTGGATCATCGGTATCGGACTTCTCACTCTTGGAATTGTTGAAGGCTTCTTGGGTTACTCACTGCCTGATGATTTACTTTCAGGCACAGGTATTCGTATCGCCGAAGCGATTATTCAAGCAATCCCTGTTGTTGGCTCCTACCTCTCTTACTTCGCCTTTGGTGGAGCATTCCCAGGCTTGGCCTTCATTCCACGTATCTATATCGTGCATGTTTTGATTCTGCCAGGCATATTCCTAGCACTCATCACAGTTCATCTCATGCTTGTCTGGTACCAGAAGCACACTCAATTCCCAGGACCGGGCCGTACCGAGAAGAACGTAGTCGGTTATCCGCTGATGCCTGTGTACATGGCAAAAGCTGGAGGCTTCTTCTTTATCGTTTTTGGTGTAACAGCATTCTTGGGAGCAGTTGCATCTATCAACCCAATTTGGTTGTACGGGCCATATAACCCTGGACAGGTTTCTGCTGGTTCACAGCCTGACTGGTACATGGGTTGGCTCGATGGTTTAGTCCGTATGGCTCCACCACTTGAAACTTACCTCTTTGGTTACACCATTTCCTGGAACATTCTTATCCCAGGTTTGATTTTGCCGGGAATTATGTTCACTGGAATGGCGCTCTACCCATTTATTGAAAGTTGGATTACCGGAGATAAGCGCGAGCACCATCTCCTTGATCGTCCACGTAATGCTCCAAACCGCACAGCAATCGGTGCGATGGCCCTGACCTTCACACTCGTCTCGTTAATCAACGGTGGTAACGACATCATCGCAACTACCTTTGACCTGACTATCAATCAGATGATGTGGTTCTCTCGTATCGCAATCATTGTGCTTCCGCCAATAGCGTTCATCGTCACCAAGCGCCTCTGCCTATCGCTACAGCGCGCAGATCGCGAGCTGGTATTGCATGGACGTGAAACTGGTCGACTAGTGCGCATGCCAAGTGGCGAATTTGTTGAAGTTCACGAGCCAATCAGCCCAGAAAAGGCATGGCTTCTAACATCTCACGAACAGCTGGCACCTCTAGAACTTCCTGAGCACGATGGTGCAGGAGTGCGTCGCCCAGCAGCGCTGAAGAATAAGATTCGCAATCGAATTTCACGTGCACATGCAGTTGCAGTTCCTAAGGCAACTGAATCTGAGCGTCGCGAACTAGAGGGCCATCACTAATTTTTTAGTGCTACACGGGTAAGAACTACTTGCCTGTGTAATGGCTCGCAATCGCAGCAAATGCCTGATCTAAGATGGCGAAGCCTTCGCGTAGCTCGGCCTCACTCACATTACATGGTGGGCAGATATGCATTCTGTTGTAATTGGTAAATGGCATCAAACCTAACTTCTTACATGCGGCAACCAGTTCACCCATCGCAGGACTTGTTCCTCCGTATGGAGCTAGCGGTTCGCGGCTCTGGCGATCTTTGACTAAATCAAGGGCCCAGAAGGTGCCGCGTCCACGGATTTCGCCGATGACCTTATGTTTAGCCATCAACTCTTGTAGCAACGGCTTAATTACTCGCTCGCCCATATCGGCGGCATTTTCGACAATCTTCTCTTCTGCCATGACATCAAGAGTTGCCACAGCGGTCGCACAAGCAAGCGGATGACCGCTATAGGTGAGTCCACCAGGGAAGACGCGGTCATCAAATGTCTTGGCGATCTCATCGCTAATGATGACTCCCCCAAGCGGAACATAACCGCTGGTGACTCCCTTAGCGAAGACAATCAAATCTGGCTCAGCGCTTGAGTGTTGGTAGGCAAACCACTTTCCAGTACGACCAAAGCCTGACATCACTTCATCAGCAATCCACTTAATACCGTACTTATCGCAGAGCGCTCGGACTCCCTCAAGATAGCCAGCAGGTGGCAGTAGAACGCCGGCTGTGCCAACGACAGATTCGATGAGAATTGCGCCGACTGTTGCAGGGCCTTCAAAGATGACGACTTGCTCAAGGTGTTCAAGAGCGCGTTTACATTCTTCTTCCTCACTCTTTGCCCAGAAAGCTGAACGATAGAGATAAGGACCGAAGAAGTGGACATGTCCGTAGGCGTATTCATTGGGCCAACGTCGTGGATCGCCAGTAGCTGTAATCGCCGAAGTCGTGTTGCCGTGATAGCTGCGGTAGAAAGAGAGAACTTTGTGGCGGTTGGTATGCAAGCGCACCATGCGAATCGCATTTTCGACAGCATCTGCGCCGCCATTTGTGAAGAAAACCTTGTTGTGGTGCGCACCAGCGCGTGCAGTGATGCGCTTAGCTGCCTCGCCACGGGCTTCATTTGCATGCTGCGGAGCAACAGTCGCCAGTAACCCAGCTTGATCTTGGATAGCCTTCACTACTTTAGGGTGCTGAAAGCCAATATTGGTAAAGACCAGCTGGCAGGAAAAATCTAAATATCTCTTGCCATCAAAATCCCAGAAGTAACTGCCTTCTCCTCCGGCCACAGGCAGTGGCGCGATCTGTGCTTGCGCACTCCAGGAGTGAAAGACATGGGCGCGGTCGGTTGCAAATACTTCTTTGCCGCGTTCAGGATTGGCAGTTGGCTGTGTCATGGGCGCTATCTAATCACTTTTAACTTTGAATGACGAGGGCAACTCCGAGCGCGGTCAGGGCGATTCCAACAATTCCAATCGGAGCTACCTTTTCTAGAAAGAGCACATAAGCCTGAAGAACTGCCATCGGCGGAACGAGGTAGAGCAGACTCGAAACCTTTGCAGCCGTTCCATGATTTAAAAGCCAGAGCAGTAGCAAGATGGCTGCAATCGATGTCACTAAGACCGCCCAGGCCATCGCCCAGAAAGATGTGTGGGTTAATTCAAAGCGAGTTCTGCCACGTGCTATTGAAATAGCGAGCATCACAATTCCTGCTAACAGAAATTGATAAGTAGTACCAATCATCAGCGGAATATCGCGACCGATCTTCTTCTGAAGTAAGGTCGCAATGGTGCTGCCAGCTAATGCCACAAAAAGTAGGGCGAGTGACTCAGCGGTAAATCCACTTGATCCGGTCAGTTTCGGTAAGACAACGAGTACTACTCCAGATAACCCTAAGAAGAGTCCAGTAATCTGTTTCTTAGTAAGTGGTTCAGCCAACAGACGAACTGCCAACACAGAGACCAAGATCGGTTGCATGCTGGTGATGACAGAAGATAGGCCTGCAGGCGCTCCTAGTTCAATGGCATACCAAACACCACCAAGATATAGGCCGTGGAGAGATAGGCCGATTAGTACGGTGGCATAGATATCGTCTCGAGAAAGTGTGAGTGGTTGGCGCAGAGCCACGGTGAGCAGGAAGAGAATTACTGCAGCGAGCAGTAAGCGCAGCGCTAAGAAGTAGAGTGAGTCGCTATCTTCGAATCCATACTTAGCAACGACAAAGCCTGAACTCCAGATGAGTGTGAATATCCAAGGAGCGGCTAAGGCCAGCTTCTTCATTGGTTAGGCAACGTCAGCGGATTAGCGCTGAGGCTCTGGTTTTTCGTATTCGGTAACCATTCCGATAATGCTGAGCACGAGCGTGCCTAAAGCGATAAGTACGAGCCACCAACCAATGATCAGACCAAGGCTGAGCGCTGTAGCGCTGAGAGCAACAGGTAGCGGCCACCATGAATGCGGGCTGTAGAAGCCAAGTTCGCCGGCATCATCTGCAATCTCGGCATCATCGTTATCTGAAGGAATGGCAACGCCAATTCTCTTTTGTGTAAACCAGAGATAGAAGCCCACCATTCCAGC
>JAIXPU010000077.1 GCA_027486075.1 Streptomycetaceae bacterium
GGTGCAACCGAATGGAAGGCGGCCATGACAGGCCCAACAGTAGATATAGAAGATGGCGCAGTTGAAGGATGGTCCTTCGTGTTTAGCAGTGACGATGTTCCATCTGTAGCTCCCCTAGCAAAGCCAAACTTCGCCACAATTTGTGGCAAGACCAAGAAGGATCCAGATACCAAAAGAATTGCACTTGTTGTTGATTTTGGTAAAAAGGCATACGCACCTAAGGGCGAAAAAGTGCAACGAACAATCGTTCGCTGCGTAACTACTGCCAAGGCATCTCAAGGAATTGATGTTCTTGCACAAGTGGTCAAGCTCCGTGCTGCTTCATCTGGACTTATCTGTGGAATCAACGGGTATCCGAAGAAAGAGTGTGGCGTAGAGATTGCAACTCCTGCCGCACTCCTCAAGAAGTAATCCAAGTAATAGACGAGCTCTCATAATGAAAAGGTCGCTACACCCGCTGACCATGTGGATCTGGGCGCTTCTGCTGATTGCAGCAGTTGTGCTGGCAGATAGCGCATGGGTTGCACTCAGTGCAATTGGTGTAGCGACCGCTCTTGTTATTGCCCGAAGGGACAACTCTCCTTGGGGCGGAAGTTATTGGATTGCCCTGCGTATCGGAGCGGTCATTCTCGTCATTCGCGCAGTTGTTGGAATTCTGATTGGTGTTCCTATTCCAGGAAGAACAATCTTTACGGTTCCAATCATCGACCTACCATCTTGGATGCCAGGCATCAGATTGGGCGGAGCGGTCACACTGGAGCGCTTATCTTCATCGCTCCATGAAGGTTTGATTATCGCAACAGTTATTGCCCTCTTCGGCGCTGCAACTTCACTCACAAGTCCACATAAGGTCTTGCGCACACTTCCATTTTTCATCTACGAAATTGGAATCACTCTGGTGATTGCAACCTCACTCTTTCCGCAATTGGCGCACAGCGCTCGACGTATTCGGTTGGCGCAACAGTTACGAGGCCACGAGAAAATCTCATGGCGCGGACTTGCTCTTCCTCTCCTTGAAGAATCTCTCTCGCGATCCCTGCAATTGGCAGCCGCTATGGATTCACGTGGATTTGGCGTCAGCAGGAAGCGAAGTCGTTACAGGCCAGAGAAATGGCAGATGAGCGATAGTGCAATCGTTGCCATCACTATGGCCTTGAGTTCAGCGCTGGTGTTGGCATGATTAAGTTTTCAAACGTATCTCTTATCTACCCACATTCGACAAAGACCATCATTGAAGGCCTTACCTTCTCTATTCAAGAGGGCGAGATGGTGCTGGTTATGGGAGAAACTGGCTCAGGAAAAACTTCGCTACTGCGTTTAATCAATGGCCTAGTCCCCCACCACACCGGCGGAATCCTGGCTGGAGATATCAGCGTAGATGGAATCTCGACCCGTGAAGTAAAGCCGGGATCTCTTGCTCATATCGTTGGAATTGTCGGCCAAAATCCTCTCAATGGATTCGTCACCGATATCGTTGAAGAAGAGCTTGCCTTTGGAATGGAAGCTCTTAACTTCCCACACGATGTCATGCGAAAGCGCGTGGAAGAAGTACTCGATCTGCTCGGCCTCAACGCGGTAAGACATAGATCCATCGCCACCCTTAGCGGAGGCGAACAACAACGAGTAGCCATAGGCGCAGCACTTGTCATGCATCCCAAAGTTTTGGTCTTAGATGAACCAACCAGTGCGTTGGACCCGATTGCTGCAGAAGAAGTTCTCTCGCTGCTACACCGTCTTGTTCATGATCTCAGCGTTACTGTTGTAATTGCTGAACATCGATTAGAACGCGTCATCCAATTTGTAGACCGCATCATTTATATAGAAGGCAATGGTGAGACCGCTATTGGCCCGGCAGAAGAGGTGCTCAAGACTGCCCAATTAGTTCCTCCGATCATTCGCTTAGCGCGCGCCCTCAACTTAAGCGAAGTCGGGACAAGTGTCAGAGAAGTTCGACGGTTAACTGAAGATATCCGCTCGCAAACTTTTGAGACCACAGAGATAATGCCTGCCGAGACTAGCGTTGTCATCGAAGTAAATGAGCTGACTATTAACTACGGAGATCAACGCGCTCTCAAAGGCGTTTCCACCAAGATTCACGCTGGTGAAATCGTGGCAGTGATGGGACGCAACGGTGCAGGTAAGAGCTCACTCTTGCACGCGATAGTCGGGTCACAACTGCCTACGAAAGGTCAGGTGCGAGTGCACCAAAAAGATCCTGCGCTGCTTAAGGGCGCGGACCGAAGGCGGAGCATCGGTTACGTTCCTCAAGAACCGAGTGATCTGCTCTACGCGCAATCTGTGCGCGCAGAATGCGCACAAGCAGATCGCGACAACGAAATCACAGAAGGCTCAACCTTCGCCTTCCTCTCTCGCTTAGTTCCACATATCTCTCAAGAGACCCATCCCAACGATCTCTCTGAAGGTCAGCGATTGGCGCTGGTGTTGAGCATTGTTCTCTCTGGAAATCCTGAGTTGCTCGTTCTCGATGAACCCACTCGAGGTCTTGATTATCAAGCCAAGAACCTCTTTGCTCTTGCCCTGAAAGAGTATGCAAGTACCTTCAATCGCCCAGTGCTCTTGGCAACTCACGACGTTGAATTGGTGGCTGAGTTGGCGCACCGCGTTCTCTTCTTGGCAGAAGGTGACATCGTCGCAGATGGTTCAACCCTTGATGTTCTTTTGTCATCGCCTGCATTTGCGCCGCAAGTTGCAAAGGTGATGTCTCCGAAACCTTGGCTTACCGTCTCTGATGTCGTGAAGGCGATGGCACAGTAGCTATGAATCTCACTCCCTCGGCATTTTCTTTCCGCGGATTAGCCCTGCCTGCGCTCATTGCCACCAGCGCCATCAGCGCACTCGGTTTCCTTTGGCCCTTTCTCATTTCAACTCCGCAAGCACGTCCGCAATGGCTCTTTGCACTAGCCCTTCCTTGTGCACTTCTTCTTCTCTTCGCCAGCGTCAGTAACAATAAACTGGATACAAAATCAATAGCTCTTCTTGCTGTCTTAACCGCGGTAATTGCAGCGTTGCGTCCGATGGGTACTGGCGCAGTTGGTATAGAACCGATGTGGTTTGTCTTGATTCTCGCCGCACGCGTCTTTGGCCCATCCTTTGGGTTTCTTTTGGGCGCTTTATCTATGGTGCTCTCTGCTTTTCTTACAGGCGGCCTTGGTCCTTGGGTTGCTTATCAAGCATTTGCAGCGGGATGGATTGGTTTAGGAATCGGACTCATCCCCCGAAATATTCGCGGTAGAAATGAACTTGCTCTACTTGCTCTCTACGGAGTTATCGCTGCAGCCTTCTTTGGAATTGCGATGGATCTGCAGTTCTGGCCTTGGACCTTAGGCGTTGATACTCAACTCTCGTACCAAGCAGGAGCTCCGATTGCAGAGAACTTCAATCGATTCATCAGCTATCACTTCTTATCAGCGATGGCATGGGATGTCCCTCGGGCAATCTTCACTTCAACGCTCATTCTCATTACCGGTAGGCCAATCTTGCATACCTTACGTCGAGCGCATACTCGCGCTGCATTCTGCACGCCTATTGAGTTTGTGGAGTCCCAAGCTAGCGAACGTGCGAAGGAAGAAAAGGCAGCGCTGTAATTTTTGCCGCACATGTTCTTCCGCGTACATCGATAGCTACCTCGCTTCCTAATTCGTATCCCGGCTCAATCAAGGCCAAAGCGATTCCAACTTTCAGGCTCGGAGAGTAAGTTCCGCTGGTAATTTCACCAATCTCAACTCCGGCGCTATTAAGTACCTTCATGCCTGCGCGTGGAATGCCTCGATCGAGAGATGTCAGCGCCTGCAACGTCCGAACTTTTCCTGACTCTTTCTGAGCGCGAAGAGCTGCTTGTCCAACAAAATTACTCTTCTTCCAACCGATAGCCCAACCAGCGCTAGCCTGAACTGGAGAAATTTCAAGTGAAAGTTCGTGGCCATGAAGTGGATATCCCATTTCGGTGCGCAAAGTATCTCGAGCGCCTAACCCGCAAACCAAGCCAGAGAACGGTTTCATCGCTGCGCATAGCGCATCCCACACGAGAGCGGCATCTTCGACTTGAGGAACAATCTCAAAACCTTGTTCACCCGTGTAGCCAGTACGACAGAGAATGACAACGCACCCTGCAATGGTGACGTGCGTGAATGCCATGTAATCCATTACCGGATTGACACCCAGGCTCTGCATCACTTCATGAGCTCGTGGTCCTTGTAGCGCAAGAACTGCATAACTTGTATGTAGATTCGTGATTGAAATACCGGCAGGCGCATTTGCCTGCAAGGCTGCTACAACATCAGTTGTATTTGAGGCGTTTGGAATGAGAAAGAAATCTTCGGCGCTATTTCGGTAGACGATCAAATCATCAATGACGCCACCTTCGGGCGTGCAATACAAGGTGTACTGCGCTTTGCTATCAACAATGCGATTAAGGTCGTTGGTAAATTGTGAATTGAGGTAATCCAAGGCGCCAACACCCACAACGCGGGCCTTGCCTAAGTGAGAAACATCGAAGAGACCCACTCGCTCACGAACAGCAGCATGTTCAGCCAATACGCCAGCACCGGGATATTCGATAGGCATGAGCCAGCCACCAAAGTCAGCCATCTTGGCCTGTAAGTCGAGATGTTTCTGATGCAAAGGTGAAGTTTTCACAGGCTTCAACCTACACTTACGCTCTGCCGCACGCTCGGCAAAACGCCTCGTTCGCGCTATCGCCATGAGAATCTCAAGGGAGTACGTACATGACATCGATTCGCCTCAGTGATGGAATCGTCAAGGATGAAATTCTGGTTGTTGGTCTCGCCGTCAAAGCATCCAAGGCAGCGAAGTCTTCATCGTCATTGCAGATTGAATCTGGCGACATTGCACTCGATAGCAAAGCCCTCCTTCAAACACTTGCTGACCTTGGTGCAACTGGAAAAGCAGATGAGGTAATCAAAGTTCCAGGCACATCAACTCGACTTCTGGTCTTTACCGGTCTCGGTAAGCAAGGCGCCACCTATGACAATGAAGTTCTCCGTCGCGCAGCTGGCGCTGCCGCGCGCGCTCTTTCTGGAAATTCCAGCGCTACCTTTTCACTTCCAGCTAAAAATGAGGACGCTGTGCGCGCAATCGCCGAAGGCGCAGGTCTTGGTAACTATCTCTTCGACCAATTTAGAGGCTCTACTAAGAGCGCTCAGAAAGCGCCGCTCAAGACGATAACAGTGCATACCTCTTTGGCAGGAAAGAGTGGCGCTAAGGACGCGGCAAAAATCGCTGAAGTTATCTCGACCTACACATATCTGGTGCGCGACCTGATTAACACTCCTCCCAGCCACCTAACACCTGATTCTTTCTGTACCGCAATTACCGCCGCAGTAAAGAAAGCTGGCGGCGCTTCAGTTGGACTCAAAGTTACTGTGATGACAGATTCGCAACTTCGCTCTAAGGGTTACGGTGGAATCATCGGCGTCGGACAAGGATCAGTTAATCCTCCGCGCTTACTCAACATTTCTTACACTCCCAAGGGCGCAAAAGCCAAGAAGAAATATGCCTACGTCGGCAAGGGCATCACCTTTGATACCGGTGGTTTGGCGCTCAAGCCAGCTCTTGGCATGGAGGCCATGAAGTCAGATATGAGTGGCGCTGCCGCTGTCTGCGCTGCCACCATTGCTATTGCACTTCTTAAAGCACCTGTAGCCATTGATGCATGGGCGCCACTTGCTGAAAATATGGTCAGTGATACAGCAACCAGACCAAGTGATGTCATCACAATTTATGGCGGAAAGACTGTGGAAGTGCTCAACCCTGATGCAGAAGGTCGTCTCGTTCTTGCTGATGCGATTATGAAAGCGCAAGAGAGTAAAGATCTCGATGGCATCGTTGATGTAGCAACACTTACTGGTGCACAGGTTGTCGCTCTCGGCACCCGTACTAGCGCCGTGATGACCAATAACGGAGAATTTTCTGCAGCCTTTGTTGAACTAACGAAGAAGACTGGCGAAGCTTTTTGGCCGATGCCACTTCCAGTTGAGTTGCGCGCTTCTCTAGATTCACCTGTGGCAGATCTTGCAAACATTGGAGAGCGAATGGGCGGAATGCTTGTGGCTGGCCTCTTCCTCAAAGAGTTTGTAGCCGATGAACTTCCATGGCTACATCTCGACATCGCAGGACCTGCCTACAACGAGGGGGCGGCCCACGGATACACCCCAGTTGGTGGGACCGGAATCGCCCTCCGTTCCTTGGTGCAATTGGCGCTGGAAGAGCGCTAGAGCTACCTCTTCTCTCCAGTTAGGCGAGCCCCCAAAAGGCTGGCAAGATATGGTCGTTAGAGCAGATGAAGTACTTGCGAAAGAGAAAAAGAAGGAGCCTCACGGGTGTCGAATTTTGATCTAGTAGTTCTTGGTGGCGGAAGTGGCGGCTATGCAGCGGCCTTACGCGGAGCGCAGCTTGGATTATCAGTTGCTCTCATCGAGAAAGACAAAGTTGGCGGAACCTGCCTACACCGTGGATGTATTCCAACAAAGGCACTCTTACACGCAGGCGAAGTCGCCGATAGCGCTCGTGAATCTGCTCAGTTCGGCGTCAATGCAACTTTTAACTCCATTGATATGGCGGGGGTCAACTCTTACAAGGATGGCGTTATCGCTGGACTCCATAAAGGTCTCCAAGGTTTGGTGAAGTCTCGCAACATTACCTATGTAGAAGGAACTGGTCGTTTAGTTTCAGCAAATACCGTAGAGGCAAATGGCGTTCAGTACGTTGGCAAGAATGTTGTTCTTGCAACTGGTTCATACGCACGCACACTTCCTGGTTTAGATATCGACGGTAAGCGAGTCATCACCTCGGATCATGGAACTTCCATGGATTACGTTCCAAAGAGCGTCATCGTTTTGGGTGGCGGCGTCATCGGGTGCGAGTTTGCATCGGTATGGAAATCATTCGGCTCTGACGTCACAATTATTGAAGGTCTACCTCACTTGATCGCTCTCGAAGATGAATCTTCCAGCAAGCTTCTAGAGCGCGCTTTCCGTAAGCGCGGCATTAAGTTTGAGCTCGGAGTTCGCTTCAAATCTCATAAAGTAAATGGCGATAGCGTGACCGTCACACTTGAAGATGGTCGCGAATTTACAGCAGATGTTCTTCTCGTCTCAGTCGGTCGTGGCCCTGTCACTGATGGAATTGGCTACCAAGAACTCGGCATCACCATGGATCGTGGATACATCACAGTCGATGACCATTGCCGCACCAATATTCCAGGCGTCTGGGCCGTTGGTGACATCATCCCTACCTTGCAATTGGCGCACGTTGGATTCCAAGAAGGAATTCTTGTTGCAGAGACAATCGCTGGATTAAACCCTCGTCCAATCAACTACGACGGAGTTCCACGCGTTACATACTCTGAACCTGAGGTTGCATCTGTCGGTCTTTCGACGAAGGTTGCAAAGGAACGTGGTTACGATGTTGTAGAACTTGATTACAACTTGGCCGGTAACGGTAAGGCTCAGATTCTTAAGACGGCTGGCTCGATTAAATTAGTCGCAGAGAAGAATGGGCCAGTCCTTGGAATTCATATGGTCGGCGCACGTGTTGGCGAACTTCTTGCTGAAGCTCAATTAATTTATAACTGGGAGGCAACGGCAGATGATGTCGCTCCTCTTATCCATGCACATCCAACAATGTCAGAAGCCATGGGCGAAGCTCATATGGCGCTGGCCGGCAAACCACTTCACGCACACGGTTAAGGTAAGAGGAGAAAATAGCGATGTCATTCTCAGTCACAATGCCAGCTCTCGGAGAGAGCGTCAGTGAAGGAACAGTTACACGTTGGCTTAAGAACGAAGGCGACATGGTCGCTGTCGACGAGCCGCTCCTTGAAGTTTCAACTGACAAGGTAGATAC
>JAIXPU010000123.1 GCA_027486075.1 Streptomycetaceae bacterium
CCAAATCGACCTATAGCTTGGGCAAGCAATAACCCTGGGGCTAGCGCATCTGCGAAGTGGGCAAAGCTAGGTAGCTCGATACGTCGTGCAATTCTGCGATAAGCGATATATGCACCGAGTGCTCCGAGGCCAATGGCGCCCCAAATTCCTAGGCCACCTTTCCAGATCTTGAAAACATCTGTGAAGTTTCCACCGGCTCCAAAGTAAAGCTCCGGAGTCGTAAGAACATGATAAAGACGACCACCAATGACGCCGCTAGGGACTGCAACAATTGCGACATCTGAAAGAACTGTCTCGGCACCTGGGAAGGCTGCAACAAAACGTCTATCTCCCACCCAGATTGCTACCGCAACACCCGCAATGATGCAGAGGGCATAGAAGTGAATAGTCAAAGGCCCTAGCTCAACTGCCGATGTACTCGGAGTTGGAAAGGCTTGCAAAGTACTTATCCGCGCTCTACTGCAGCTTTGAACTTGGCGGCATCAAAGTATTCGCTAGCGTTGCGATCAATCTCTTTGCCATTCACGAAGACTGTGGGCGTTGAGTTAACATTGGCCTTAGCACCCGCTGCTGCAACATTGCTGACCCAGCCTAAATAATCACCCTTATTCACACAGCTACTAAATTTCTGGCTGGTGATTCCAGCTGTCTGTCCAAGACTTGCTAAGAAGTTATTAGACCAACCGCCTGAGTTCTCTTGCTTCTGATTCATCATCAATAAGCGGTGATAATCGAGGAACTTGCCTTCATCTGCAGCACATGCTGCTGCATTGGCAGCGTTAACTGATTCAGGTCCCAAGAATGAGAGCGTGTGATAAACAACAGTTGCCTTCTTCTCGGCAATCAAAGATTCGATGTAAGGGCCGTTGAGCTGTGTGAATTGCGCACAGACCGGGCATTGGAAGTCTTCATAGATATCGACAACAGGAACCCCGGTGAGTTCGCCATTAAAGACAACTCCGTACCCACGATCAGCAGAAACGTTGGCTGGGATGCTGGCTGAAGAGTCAGTCTGTCTCGATAGTAGTGTCGGCACCAACATGATGAGGAGAACGCCTACGACGACTGCAATAACGAGATTGCGAGTGAAGTTATCTTTACCTGGTTGTGATTTAGCCATGAGCGCCTTCTCCTATTTGAGTTGCCGATTGCGGTTTCTTATCTAGTCCAAATTTAGTGTGCGGAAAGAGAGTTAGGTAAATTCCCAAGAGCGCGAGGCCGGTATCGCGCAGAAGTGGGGTGAGATAATCGGCTTCACCTTCAGGAACTTGTCCCCCACCGCCGAAACATCCGCAGTCGATAGATAACCCACGTGCCCACGCTTGGGAGATTGCAATCATGAAACCGATCATCAAAAGGGCGCTTAGCGCTGCGCTGATGCGAACACCGGCTCCGATAACCAGGAGGATTCCGACCGCCAATTCGAAGAACGGCACGACTATGCCAAGAAAATTGGCAAGTGGAATTGGCAGCATCTCGTAGGCCCGCACCGCCATCTGAGATTTATCGAGCTCATCAAACTTCAGGTAGCCAGCTGCAATCAGAGTTCCGCCAAGGATGAGACGAGCTGCAAGGCCAAACCACGGCTGAATCTTCTTCATCGTCCTTCTCGCACTCCCAAAGAAAGTTGTTGTGCTAACTCTTTCACAGATTTCAATCCTTCTGCCTCATTTGGAGCATCCTGCATAGCCTTAATAAACGCGGAGCCCACAATGACACCATCTGCATATCCTGCAACGCCCTTTGCCTGTTCGCGAGTTGAAACTCCTAGGCCAACAGCCACAGGAAGTTCTGTTGTTTCTCTTATGCGTGCGACAAGATCAGGTGCTCCCGATGAGACTGCAGCACGAGTTCCTGTTACCCCCATGAGACTTGCTGCATAAACAAAGCCACCGCATCGCGAAGTAACTTGCGGCAGGCGTTGCGCAGATGTACTTGGTGCAACAACATAAATTGGATTGATCTCGTTCTTCTCAACAGCGGACTTCCAGCCAGTTGACTCTTCAATTGTCAGATCTGGCGTAATAACTCCGGAACCACCATTTGCTGCTATTGATTGCGCAAACTTCTCAACTCCATATTTTTCTATCGGGTTCCAGTAGGTCATCACAACTGCCGGAACTCCAGAATCGGTAGCAACTTTAAGTGCCGCAAAGACATCTGCGGCATTGGTGCCTTGTGAAAGTGATTGATCTGCGGCCGCTTGGATGGTTGGTCCATCCATCACTGGATCGCTGTAAGGAAAGCCAATCTCGATTGCATCAACACCACCTTCGACAAAGGCTTGGATAACCTTCTTGCAACCTTCAATGGTTGGAAATCCAGCTGGGATATAAGCAATCAGCGCTGCTCGATTTTCAGAGCGGACTTTTACAAAGAGATCATCAAGCGGTGTAGACATTTACAGCGGTATTCCAAAATACTGCGCCGCAGTGTGAACATCTTTATCGCCACGTCCTGAGAGATTAATGAGCAAGATTGCGTCAGGGCCGAGCTCATTTCCGATCTGAAGCGCGCCCGCCAGCGCATGCGCCGTTTCGATGGCCGGAATAATGCCTTCGGTCTTACACAGGAGCGCGAATGCGTGCATCGCTTGCGCATCGGTGATTGCGCGATATTCAGCGCGACCAATGTCATGGAGATAGGCATGCTCTGGGCCAACGCCAGGGTAATCAAGTCCGGCCGAGATTGAATGAGATTCAATTGTCTGACCATTTTCATCTTGGAGAACATAGGTGCGATTGCCATGAAGCACGCCAGGAGTTCCGCCAGTGATGGTGGCTGCATGCCGTCCTGTTTCAACGCCATCTCCTGCTGCTTCTAGTCCAATCAAACGCACCTCTGGATCAGAGATAAAGCGATGGAAGATTCCGATTGCATTGGACCCTCCCCCGACGCAGGCAAGTACTGCGGTTGGCAGCTTTCCGGTGAGAGCTAACACTTGTTCGCGTGATTCTTCACCGATAATTTTATGGAAGTCGCGCACCATGGATGGGAATGGGTGCGGTCCAGCAACTGTTCCCAGCATGTAATGCGTTGTTTCAACATTGGTGACCCAATCGCGCATAGCCTCGTTGATTGCATCCTTTAGCGTACGTGAACCTGAAGTTACTGGAATTACCTCAGCGCCCAACAACTTCATGCGGGCTACGTTAAGAGCTTGGCGCTTTGTATCTTCTTCGCCCATATAGACAACGCATTCAAGTCCCATCAACGCTGCCGCTGTCGCTGATGCAACTCCATGTTGGCCAGCGCCAGTTTCAGCGATGATGCGCTTCTTGCCCATACGTTTTGTCAGTAGAGCTTGTCCAAGAACGTTATTAATTTTGTGGCTTCCGGTGTGATTGAGATCTTCGCGCTTCAAGAGAATTTGTGCGCCACCAGCATGCTCTGCAAAACGTTTCGCTTCGGTCAAGATGCTAGGACGACCGGTGTAGGTGCGATGAAGTTCTGCCAATTCGGCGATAAATGTGGGATCTGTCTGCGCCTTAATGCGCGCAGCATCGAGTTCCTCTAAGGCTCCGATTAACGCCTCTGGAACAAAGCGCCCACCGTATTGACCAAAGTGGCCCGCAATCTCATCAAGAGTTGTCATAGCGGAAAGCCTACCCGCGACCTAGTAGTTCGCGCATTGCAGAAATTGGATCCCCAGATTTCACGAGGGATTCACCTACAAGAATTGCAGTAGCCCCCGCCTTTTGTGCCTGAGCCACTTCGGCGCGGGTTGAGATCCCTGATTCGGCAACGCGAATGACTGAAGATGGAATTGTTGGGATGAGCTCTTCAAACACTGATGCGCTGACTTCAAGAGTCTTTAGGTTTCGAGAATTTACTCCGACGATACGGGGTGAGATGTCCATGGCGCTTTCGAGTTCTGATTGCGTATGCACTTCAACTAAAGAGGCCATTCCTAGTTCGGTTGCCAGGTCATAGAAATCTTTGAGTTGGCTCTTGGAGAGCGCTGCCACAATCAAGAGAACAATATCTGCGCCATGAGCTCGCGCTTCCAAGAATTGATATTCATCAACCATAAAATCTTTACGTAGTACCGGAATCTCAATACGAGATCGCACCGCATCCAGATCTGCAAGTGAACCGCCAAATCTGCGTTGTTCGGTGAGAACGCTGACGGCTGCAGCACCTGCCTCTTGATACTTCTCAGCGAGTGCGGCCGGATCAGAGATTGGGGCAAGGTTCCCCTTAGATGGCGATGAACGCTTTACTTCTGCGATTACATTCATCTCATCGCGCGATAGAAATGAGTGAGCATCAAGAGCGGGCGCCTGTGCATCAATGCGCTCGTGTAACGCGCCCATCGAACCTCGACGTGCTGCTAAATCCTCGCGGACGCCTTCAATAATTGAATCGAGGACGCTCACTGCTTCTCCTCTGTTGGATCAATTCCTTTATCAAGAGCCGTCCAGGTATTGAGTTCGCGTGGAGCTCTCTCGTAGCGAGCAGATAAGCGCAGCCGTCGGCTAATTGAGATCGCTATGACTGCGACAAAGAAGAGAGAGATAGCGAGCTTCATGGGCGCTGCAATTCGTGAGCGGCGCTAATCGCACCGAGAACAGCGGCTGCCTTGTTGAGCGTCTCTTCATTTTCAGATGCTGGATCTGAATCAGCAACGAGTCCAGCGCCTGCTTGTACATATGCAGTACCGCCATGAAGAAGCGCAGTTCTGATTGCAATACATGCATCAATATTTCCGGTGAAGTCGAAATATCCAATTGCGCCGCCATACAACCCTCGTCGTGTTGGCTCGAGCGTTTCAATGATCTCCATAGCTCGTGGCTTCGGTGCTCCTGAAAGAGTTCCTGCTGGAAAGACAGAGAAGAGCGCATCAATGGGAGTTGAGGCTGGATCCAACTTTCCGATAACGGTAGAAACAATATGCATGACGTGCGAGTAACGCTCGATATGCATGAAGTCGATTACTTCGACTGATCCGGGTGCGCAGACACGGCCTAGATCATTGCGACCTAAATCAACCAGCATCAGATGTTCAGCGCGCTCCTTTGGATCTGCCAGCAGCTCTTCACCTAAGCGAATATCTTCTTCAACTGAGGCAGAACGCTTTCGAGTTCCAGCAATAGGGTGCACCATAACTTCATCGCCAGTAACTTTAACGAGCGCTTCGGGGCTAGAGCCGACAATCTCAATGCCATCTTCAAAGCGGAATAAGTACATGTAGGGACTTGGATTATTAAGTCGCAGCATGCGATACACATCGAGGGCATCAGCGGTACATGGCATAGCAAATCTTTGCGATAAGACAATCTGAAAAGCTTCACCTGCGCGAATCTCTTCCTTGGCTATCTCAACCTTGGACATAAATTCATCGGCGGTCATATTGCGAGAGAAATCAGGCGCTTTCTTCGAAGGAATAGCGGTGACATCTCCAGCAAGGGGTGACAGCAGTTCGGCTTGCATACGATCAAGGCGAGAGACTGCATCGGCATACGACTCATCGATACGCTCGTCAGAACCATCCCAATTAATCGCATTGGCGATCAGGGTGATTGTTCCTTCGGCGTGATCCATGACCGCTAAATCGCTAGTCAACATAAAGGCAATTTCAGGAAGAGCAATATCTTTTTGGGCAAGCTCAGGCAGCCGCTCCAAACTGCGGACGCAGTCGTAACCCATATATCCAACTAAGCCGCCAGTCAGAGTAGGTAGGCCGGAAATCTTTGGAGATTTCAAATGTGACACTGATTTACGTAGCGCATCGAGTGGACTCATGTTGACGGGGACTCCTGCTGGTGGTCTACCCAACCAGAACGCTGCGCCATCTTTTTCGGTCAAAGTGGTCTGGCTATGCGCGCCGATAAATGAATAGCGCGACCAGACTCCCCCATGTTCTGCCGATTCAAGTAAGAAAGTTCCGGGCAAGTTCTTCGCTAACTTTTTATAGACATTGAGCGGTGTCTCGCCATCGGCAAGAAGCTTTCGATAGACCGGGATGACGTTATGGTTCTTGGCGTAACCGCGAAACTCTTCAAGCTTCATTGCGCCAACTCAATATTTGCATGGAAGCAAGTGCGATCTCCGGTGTGGCAAGCAGGCCCACTCTGTTCAACCTTAAGTAGTAAGGCATCGCCATCGCAATCTAAAGAGATGGAGTGAACCATCTGGATGTTGCCCGAAGTGGCCCCTTTCTCCCAGAGTTCGCTGCGACTACGCGACCAATATGTTGCGCGCCCTGTCTGGATAGTCATCGCTAAGGATTGCGTATTCATATATGCCAGCATTAATACTTCACCGCTTGTGGCATCTTGGGCAATCGCTGGAATCAGCGTGGTCGGATCTTTGAGGAGCGCAAGCACTGACTCGGGAAGTTGGCTGCTCATAGACCTATTCTGCCTTACGAGGCCTGTGCGTTGCGAACTGAATAACCTTGGCCTTGCAGGTACTTCTTCACATCAGGAATGCGGTGAATGCCAAAATGAAAGACGCTTGCCGCTAAGAGCGCATCTGCGCCAGCATCGAGAGCGGCGGAGAAATCCTCCAACGTTCCTGCCCCACCACTTGCAATCAATGGAACTCGCGAAACGGCACGAACAGCTGTGATCATTCCTATGTCATAGCCAGCACGAGTGCCATCAGCATCCATTGAATTCAAGAGAATCTCGCCAACACCTAGCGCGCACGCTTTCTCAACCCATGCCAAGGCATCTACTCCCGCACTCTGTCGCCCTCCATGCGTTGTTACTTCAAAACCAGATTGAGTTCGTGCGCGGCGCGCATCAACAGAGAGAACCAAAACTTGCGAGCCAAATCGATCAGCAATTTCAGCAATCAGCTCTGGGCGCGCCAGCGCTGCTGTATTAATAGAGACTTTATCTGCACCTGCACGCAGTAGTTGATTGACATCTTCAACAGTGCGTATTCCCCCACCCACCGTCAGCGGAATAAAGACTTGCTCGGCAGTTTTTCGCACAACATCAAGGGTTGTCTCTCGTCCAGCTGCGCTTGCTGAGATATCTAGAAAGGTAAGTTCGTCAGCGCCTTCGCATCCGTAGAGTCCTGCCATCTCAACAGGATCTCCAGCATCACGCAGATCTGTGAAGTTAACTCCTTTAACAACACGACCATCAGTGACATCCAGACAAGGAATGATGCGGACCGAAAGACTCATCTTTTGGTTAACTCCAACGCCTCTTGCAGAGTGAACGCTCCGGCATAGAGAGCCTTTCCAACGATCGCACCCTCAACTCCCATAGCGTTGAGAGCCATCAGGGATTCGATATCAGCAAGTGATGAGATTCCACCGGATGCAACGACAGGCTTTTTAGTAACTGAGCACACCTCTTGAAGAAGCTGCACATTTGGACCTTGCAGAGTGCCATCTTTTGTTACATCGGTAACTACATATCGCGCGCACCCATCACGTTCTAGCCGCTCGATCGTTTCAAAGAGATCTCCACCCTCTTTGGTCCAACCACGCGCAGCCAGCACATGTCCGCGGACATCTAGACCCACAGCGATGCGCTCACCAAATTCTGAGATTACCTTCGCAGTCCATTCAGGGTTTTCTAACGCTGCAGTTCCAAGATTGATGCGAGTACAGCCAGTGGCTAAAGCGCGGCGCAGTGATTCATCATCACGGATTCCACCAGAGAGTTCGACTTTGATATCAAGCTTTCCAACAACATCAGCTAAGAGGGCGCTATTTTCACCGCGACCAAAAGCAGCATCGAGATCCACTAGATGTAACCACTCTACGCCAGCTGCCTGAAATTCAAGAGCAACTTCTAGCGGATTGCCATACGCGGTTTCAGCAGAGAGCTCACCTTGCACAAGACGCACAGCGCGACCATCTTTCACATCGACTGCAGGAAGTAGTTCGAGATAAGTCATAGCGTTTGCACCCAGTTCTTAATCAAGCGTAGCCCTGCATCTCCAGATTTTTCTGGATGAAATTGTGTAGCAGCAATAACTCCATCTTCAATAGCCGCTAAGAAGTCTTCGCCGTAGTGCGAGAACGTTGGGATTGCACCAATGGCTTGCTTCACAGCGTATGAGTGAACAAAGTAAAAGGACTCTTCTTCAATTCCTTTAAAGAGTTGTGAGCCCGCACCTGCCTTGACGGTGTTCCACCCCATATGCGGCAATATCGGCGCATCTAACTTTTCAACTGTGGCGTTCCAAATACCAACTCCAGCGTGGTTGCCATGTTCGACTCCTTGAGCGAAGAGAATCTGCATTCCAACACAAATTCCTAAAGTGGGACGTGCGGCTGCCATTCTGTCGCGAACTATCTGATCTCCACGGACCTTGATTAGCCCATCCATGCAGGCGGCAAATGCGCCAACGCCTGGAACTACTAAGCCAGCAGCGTTAAGTGCAACTTCATAATCCGAGGTAATGACTACTTCACGCCCTGAAGTTTCAAAGGCTCGCTGTGCTGACCTTAAATTTCCAGAACCGTAATCAAGAATCGCAATCACGAAAGTTACAGAGAGCCCTTGGTGGAAGGGATTCCAGTAACGCGGCTATCGAGTGACACTGCTTCTCGAAGCGCACGTGCAACCGCCTTAAACTGCGCCTCAAAGACGTGGTGTGCATTACGACCTTCAAGAACGCGCACGTGAAGGGCGATACGAGCTTCAGCAACAATGGATTCCCAAATATGTTTTCCAAGAGTTGTATCAAAGGTGCCGATGAGCTCAACAATCTCTGGTTGACGATGTACTAAATATGGTCGTCCTGATAAATCAACAGCTGCCTGAACGAGGACTTCATCGAGCGGAACCATTGCATCACCAAAGCGTCGGATACCTGCCTTATCTCCCAGGGCCTCACGGAGAGCTTGCCCAAAGGCGAGCGAGGTATCTTCGACAGTATGGTGTGAATCAACATCAACATCACCAGTTGTCTTTATGGTGAGATCAAATCCAGAGTGCTTTCCTAATTGGCTCATCATGTGATCAAAGAAAGGAACGCCGGTTTCGACTGAGATTTCACCGGTGCCGTCTAAGTTCAGTTCTACAAGAACGCTAGATTCTTTCGTTGTGCGTTCGACGCGTGCTGTTCTGCTCATTTTTCTCCCAGGCAAGCCGATAGTGAGTCGATAAATTTCTTGTTTTCGGCC